>JALVEG010000645.1 GCA_027031145.1 Saprospiraceae bacterium
ATATTATATTTATTTGATTTGTCATTTTGAGCAAAGATATTAGCTACCGGTAGCAAAGAAAAAATTATTATGATATAAAGATTTATGCGTTTCATCTGTTTTTATTTATTAAAAGTTATTTTATTGTAATAACGATATTACTTCCCTGCACCGTTCTATCAAATTTCAATCCCAGTGATCTTAAAAATTTTCGTAATTTTCTGACATAAGAGGAAACCCTGTATGTTCTACCTGTTTTAGCATCTTTGACGGGAATCCTGATATCATCAAAAATCATTTTTGTCTTTGTTGTACCTTGAATATGATAATAATTCTTATAGGCATTTTCTTCAACCCAGTCTTCTATCAAATCCGAAAGCAAATCATTGCCGTCATTATATTCTTTATCAAAATCGATTTCCGAATCTTCTGCAATACCAATTGTGAGAACAAGAGATCTGCCATTTTCCAAAATATCATCAAATTTTGTCTGAATAGTATTTAAAAAATCATCTATTGTTTTTTCAACGGCTTTTTCCGTAAGTTTTTCAAAGTTTTTAGTGTAAAAACTGGGAGAATTTACTACTTTATTTGCTAATGATTGTCCGGAAAATGCATCATAAGCAGTAAGAACCAGAGAAACACTATTGCCTGAACCGGAATAATTACGCTTGCTTTGAACTTCAACATAAATATCGGCTCCCGAAAGTCTTATGACCTCATCTTTATCACTGGTTTCAGCATCTTCTTCCATAACATCAATATTGCTCAATTGTTTTAGTTTGGCTCTAAGGTCAATAGTATTAACTCCTCTTTTATCAAAGCCCTCTTTTACTTTTGTGACAGCAACTAAAATATTATTGTCATGTTCTAATTTTGACCTGATGCTTTCTCCTTTTGCTACAAAAGGAATAACCATAATAGTCGGCTGAATAGTCTTGTTTTCATTTACAGAATTCTGGGAATATGTTTTTGGTGTTAACAATAACAAAATAATCAATGTAGTGAATATATAATTTTTCATCTGTTAAAAGTTTTAATAAAATAACGGTATTTTAATATCCAAATTTTCTAATAATATTTTCTCTTTTGAGCATTTTTCTAAGTGCATCCAAATCTAATGTGATTTCCTGAGCAAGCATAACTCCGGACGAATTCTTTTTTTTATCTGCAGTTATGGATTCCAAAATGTATTTTCTGTATTCTCCGGAATTGAAAAATCGTTTAAAAAAAGCCCGGTGGCTATAAACAGCTTTTTCTTCATCCGGTATCATCGGAGTTTTTTGAGGAGAACCGGGAATTCCTTTAAAAAACAGGTTTTCCAATGCATTTTTCTCAGCATAAAAAATTCCGGTAGAAATATCAGCAGCGTAAGCATTTGATCTTAAAACAATTGTTCCCACCACAGGTTGTTCAACAAATACAACTTCTCCCGTTCTTTGATAGGGAATAAACTGTTTAGAAGTGTGACAAGCGAAGATCGTTGTGAACACGCTTATCATTAAAAATGTGTAAATTTTCATAATTATCAAATTTAAAGTCAAATAAACCAGCTAAAAATCCTTTCTTTTTCTTTTCTTTAGGTAAACAAACAATTCTTTCTCCTTTTTTGAAGGATTTTAAAATATCTTTTCCACCTTTTTTAACACTTGCTAATGCAAAAGTACGTGAATATAACTCTTTTATTTTGATTTCTCCCAATTTTATTGTTCTATCCAATTTTTCACCATTCACCGTATAACTCACTAATTTAAAAACGTCGTATTTTGAATTATCTTTTAACGGGAACATACTTTTTATATAAACCCGGTTTGCTTTAGTCTTAGAAGCTTTAGCAATATCGACGATAGTAGTATTTATTTTAAAAGCGGGAACAATTAAATTATAAAAATTTATTTTATCAGTAATTTGTACCGGTAGTTTTATTCCTACTTCACTCAAAACTTTTCCGGTTTTAGTTTCAATAAGTTTTGTTTTTGTTTTTTGGAACGGAATGCTTTCAAACAAGACTACATAATCAGCTCCTTTTAATTTGTCCCTTAATTTAAATGCCGAATTATCATCCAAAGCTTTGTCGGATTTTAATAATTCCTGGATTTCTTTAATGTTTTTCAGACTACCTCTGTCCAAAACTTCAAATATAGGAATATCATTCAGATAATAATTGACTTTGTAAAGTAAAAAACTTGATGGTTTTGTGGTAAACACCGGTAATATTGTATATTTTTTCGTTATAGTATCATCAACAAAATATCCTTCTTCAGAATATTTATTGATAATCATTTTTTGTTTATTGTTCCATGCTTTTAATACTTTTTTCTTACTAAAACGAACCTTTGCCAGATTTTGGTTACGAAGGTCATTATCAACGATAAACTGTGCTATCCTTTTATATTTTTTATATCCGTTTTCATCTGTAACTTCCGCACAAACATTATCAACTTTTTGATCTTGAAGAAATTTATTTCCTGATAATTTTACAACTTTAGCTTTAGTTTTTGATTTTTTTACCACATCTATAATCTGTTGAGGATAATAAAAAGGATAAGCGGTATTGTATAATATTTTACTATACGCATAGCTTACAAATTTCTTTTTAAATTCCACTTTGTTTCTGTTGATTTGCTTTTTGTATTTATCAAGATATTTCTGTTTTATTCTTTCCAATTCTTTTTTATAATTTTTGACTTTTTTTGCTTTATTTGCTTTGTCCAATGAAGCGATTTCATCATGAAGACCCAGATCCTGAAAATCATCGGAAATTCTATAGTCCACTATAAATCCATTAAGGTATTTTCCTGTTTTTATATCATACATTCTACCGGTAAAAGAAGCGGATTGAGATTGTTTTACCCCCGAATGATATACCGGTTCTTTTATGGTTTTATATTTTTGTTCTTCTTTTTTATCTGTACTTTTCTTCTTTTTGTCTTTCTTTTTTGAATCTTTTTTTGAATCCTTTTTTTTATTATCTTCCAAAGGAACTTTTTTTTCTATGTATGTTACATAATTATAAGTATCAGCAGAACTGCCCATTCCGGTACTGCCTATCTCCATTACATATTCAAATGATTCCGGATTTATTCTATTGATGTCTTTATCAATTAAAATGTATTTATAATAACCATTTGTTCTGTTGATATTATGAAGTTTTTCAAATAGCAGACTCTTTATATTATGATCTTCATCCGAACTATTACCGGCAATTATCAAAGCAATTTTGGTAATGGTATCACTTTGAGAGTATATTTTATTTGAAAAAAATGCCAATACAAAGAAAACTGATAAGAATATAATCAATCGTTTCATAAGATTATTTATTATTTTGATTTACAATATATTTGTGTTCCTTTATCATAAAATGACTTAATTTCTTTTTTCCCTTTGGTTATTTTTACTCTGGAAAAGTTTTCATTTTCCACTTCGACAATTTTGCCTTGTCCTATTGTTATTTGTCTTTTTAATGTATCTTTCCCTACTACTTTTATTCCATTGTAATAAAAAAAGAGTTTGTCATAGTCTTTAAATCCATTTTTTGAACCTCCTGCTACCAAAACTTCTTTTGCTTTTGCGTCTCCTTTTAAGATTTCTACAAGAGGTATCTGTGTGGGAGAAATTTTGTCGATCATCTGACTAATTGCATCCTGAATGGTTTCTTTATAGTTTATCTTACCCCAAAAATTAGCTTTCAAAGGAACCGTTTTTTTGCTCTTAACAATACTTTCTTTAACTGAATATATGGAAATTGCCAGATTTTTTTCATCGGGATTAAAAATACCGTAAATAAGATAATCAGCTCCTATGTGTTCTCCCTGTTCAACAACATATCCATCCATAAAATTTTCGGATTTTTGCAATTCCAATTCTTTTTTAACCAGATTTAATTTAGATCTTTCGATAATTTCAATGTTTTTGTATTGCAATAATCTTTCGACAATATAAGACTCGGAGCTTTCCATAATATTTTTATACTGGTTTTCAATATTTGCACTGAAAAATTTCTGCGTCTGATGAAGTGTTTTAAACTTTAAAATCCCTATATGAATTTTTGAATTTTGACCGAATAAAGTCGAAGTAGAAAGAAATAGAATTAAGATGAAGTGATTAATTTTCATTTTTTAAATATTTATTATAAAATTATGTGTTTTATTTATTTTATTTTATAGTAAAAGCATCATAAAAAACTTTAACATCAGTATAAGGTATTTTGCCGACAATGTAAATTTTAGCATTTTTATTAGGTTTCAAATTGCTTTTATCAGCATTTTCTCCCAATAGATTTTTTATTATCTCTTTTTCCCGTTCCAGATAAATTTTTTTGCTATTTTTAACGGCAATATGCTCCCTTTTACTTTTTATAACGTGAAGTTTGAAATAAAAATCAGCTCTTTCTTTTGATCTTTTCCATAAAAGAGCTGCAACTTCTTTATATTTTTTATCGAGTTCTTTTATACCGGACAATTCCACTTTTATTTTACCTTGCACATTATCAAAATATGTATTTTTATCAAAATCATTTTTTGTTATCTTTTTTGTTGCTGTTTCCAATTTGACGGTGATCTGATTGACATCAATGTCATGATATTCTCCATATTTGCTTTTATTGATATAACTATTTGCAGCACCTGCATTACAGAATAAAATAGCTTCTTCATCCAATGTATTATCCGATAAAGCTATATAATTTTTATTGGGATTAGTCAAGTCGGTTTTTTCGATATCAGGAACTTGTAAATAATAATCAATTCTTTTATTTAGCTTATTCTTTGCCTTATCAGCGCTATTGGACAACATTGAAGTTACAAAATCCAGCGGTACATCAAAACACTTGTCTCCATTCAACTCAAAGTCACTAAAACTTTCTTTTGTAATATAATAATAATCCAAATCATCTATCTTTTGAATCTCTTTTGATATTGCTTTATCAAAAAAACTATTGAAAAAACTTACTCTGAAATATACCGGATCATAGGTTTTGGAAATCAATTTATTTACTTTATTATAAAGTTGATTTTGCAATACATTGAATATCAAATACGGTCTCTTCAAGGCATCAATCAAATTTTCCTGAATTCTGTTTTCAGGACTAAATCGCACTAATTCCATTTTGTATATCTTTCCGGGATTTAGGAAATAATAGGGATTATAAAAATTTAGTGTATTGCCGGTATTATAACTTTTTGCTACATCTGTTAAACAGAATTTACCGTCCGGAGAAGTCCATTTTATTTTATAATTATTAAAATGTTCGTAAAAATCAGCAGAAAAATGATTTTTGATATAGATAAAACCTTGATTTGCATTCATAGTTCCAAATGTAGGATAATAGGCAAATTGACCATTGGATGGCAAAGAAACACCCAGCTCCATATCTTTATTTTCTAACTCCCGTATATCTGTACGACACTTTGATTTGACATTGAGCCACTTAAAATCAACTTTTTTCCTGTGAGGCATTTTTGCTAATACGGTAGCTGAAACAGCAAATTTCAAAAACTCTTTATCTTTATTGATTTTATAAGCATCATTGAAAATTTCTTCCAGAATATCGGTATTGTATGACCATTGTTTACGCTTTTTATTTATATATTTTAATGCATTTTTATTAGCAATCAATTTGATGTCGATTTGCTCAAGTTTTTTATATAATTCAGGCAAATTCGTTTTATGGATCTTTGGATCAAAATAAAGTTTGGGAAATAGTTTTTTGTAATATTTTGACATTCCTGATTTGATATAAATACTGTCTTTGCCTATCAGAACTTCCTTATCAAAATGATTTTTTTCTATAATGGAAATTATATTTTTCTTAAGTTCGACATTTTTTTGTTCAAATATATTTGTGCTATCTGATATTTCTGTTTTTAATTCCGCTAAAACAGAATCAAATAATTCTTGAGATGGATTTTGTGCTGACAAATAAAAAAGAAAAGAAAAGAAAAATATAATACCAATTGTTTTTTTCATAAGTTTGTGATTGAAAATAATGACAAAAATAAAATTTCTTTTCTGATATAATAGGTTAAAAATGAAAATATTTAAAATTTTACTGGCAATAAACTTTTTTATTTCATCTGTTTATTCTCAGGAGATAAAAACAATCATTCCTTTAACAAAAACAATACATTCTATTAAGATAGTTGAAAACGGTGATACTCCTTTTTTTATCTATAAAAAGCAAGGAATATTGTCTGTAATGAATTCAGAAGAATCTTTTCCCGGTAAGACCATAACGGGTATAGATTCATTGACGATAATAAATGAATATTTTGTCGCTCAAAAAGCGAAACTTTGGGGTATTTATGATATAACAACAAATGAGTTTGTAATTCCTCCTGTCTATGATAAAATTGTTCCGATAAGCAATACCGAATTGTTTTATGCAAATAAATATGGTGCTACTACTATTATAGATATTAACAATAATAAGATAATGCCATTTAAGCCGGATAATATTTTTAGAATAGGTAAAAAAATCGGTAAAATTAAAAATGACGTTTTTATCTATGATTATAAGGTTAAAAATAAATACTTTATAGCAACTATTCCTGAAAATTATGAATTTGATGACAATAAAAAACCTATTGATTTATTTGTTTTGAATAATGACGTTTTTATTTTGAAATTTAAAGACCCGAAATATTGGGAACTTCACAAAACAGGAATGGACAAAGTGCAGTTTGAATCAAAAGGTCGTCCTTATAAAGCATACAAAGATGGAGTTGTTTTTATGTTGATGAGAAGGCATAGGTTGCAAAGTTTAATCGGATATGACGGAAAAACTATTTTACCGTTTAAATATAGTATTATTAAAAAAGAAAAGGATAAAGGGGGAAATTATTTCGTTACGACAAAATCAAGAAAAAGGGGATTATTTAATATTGAAAAAGGTTTTTTGATAGATACGGTATGTTCTCAAATTACTACTGTGTCTAAAGAAAATGATATTTACTTAATAACCAAATTGGATAAAAAAAGTTATTTGTATTCTTTGAAAGATAATTCAATTATTTATTTCTGTAAAACAGCTAAACAGTTGGGTAATAATTTATTAGTTGGAGAACTTAAAAAATTGAATTTAATATCCATGGATGGACAAGTGATTTTCAAAAATAATTGGGAAAAGGTAAATCATTTGACTTCTGATTTATTTGTAGTAGTCAAAGGGGGAAAACAAGCATTATTAAATAATAATGGTGAGTTTGTTACTCTTTTTGAAAATGTCAAATACAAAAGCTATAAGAACTTTTTTATTCAAAAGCAGAAAAAAGACGGAACAAAAAAGTATTATGATAGAAATTTGAATGAAATCCTCAAGGATAAATTAAATTTTGATGTTATTAAAAATTTCAATAACTATCTTTTGGTAAAGAATAAGTTGGGTAAGTACGGATTAATCAATTCACAATTAAAAGCTATAATACCATTTAAGTATACGAATATTCAATACTTAAAAGATAATTATTTTGTTATAAAAACTAAGAATAAAACCGGACTGATAAGAGTCGAAGGTGAACTCTAATTAAAAAAATTTTATCTTATGAAAAATTTATTTTTTATTATAGGTTTAATATTTATATCTCAGAGTATTTTTTCAATGAGAATTTATTCCAAGACGAGTACTGTGTATTTAAATATTGATTGTAAATTATTAATTACTCATTTTTGGAGTGATAACGATACCCCTTCTAATCCTGCCGATGATATTTATATGGGCAGTGATGTTATCAAAGTTTGTATGGAAAATAGTATTAAAGACGAAGAACTTCTGTTAAATCCGTTTTTTTCATTTTTAAATGAAGATATGAAAAGAAAATATGGTTTTGATAAACCGGTATATTATTCCGATTTTATTTCAAACAAAAATAAATTGAAAAAGAAAGTTGAACCTTTGGAAAAAATTAAAATCGAAAATAATAATCTTCCGGTAAAAACGGTAAAATTGCAAAAAATCGAGTAGAACAAAAAAAATAGCCGCAATATGGCGAAAAAAATGGTTTTTTCAATCAAAATGATTCTATCTGAGTTACATTTATAACAGTTGATCGGTTTATTTATATTTAACAAAAATTAAGATTTTGATTTATTTATTGAATTTAAATATGAAATTATTTCACCAATTTCTGTGGGATTAAGTGTTTTTTTAAAAGGCATCATTCCTTTCTCGGGAATACCAAAAATTATTGATTTAGCTATGTCCAATGTATTTCCTCCATATGTCCAAACATTATCTGTTAGGTCCGGGCCAATTAATCCGGTACCATCAGTATTATGACAAAGAGCACAATTCTCTAAAAATAGAGCTTTCCCTAAGTTTACATTGTCTTTGTTATTTGCTACTTTAAGAACAATATCATTAGTTCCTAAAACAATATCAATCCATTTTTTTTCAAATAAACTATCAGCTTGTATCTTAGATTTGCTGGAAGGAATATTTTTTAAATATGCTATTAATGCAATGGCTTCAGACCTTTTTTTTAAATTAAACATTTGGTTTTGTAGTTGCATTTCATTAGCCAATGAGTCAGATTGATGAACTAATTTATTCCAAATTTGATTAAAGTCAATTTTTTCATTAAAATGTCTTTTTTTCGCAATATTTCTTATTATGCTTTTATCAAAATCTTTTTCAAAAAGATTTTCGTAAGAATGGTTTTTTATGTTAGGTAAAACTCCACTAGGATCAAGTAAGAACATTAGAATAAATTCACTTGGACGTTCTTTGCCATATCCATCAAGACTCATTATTTCGTTATTTGCTTTGTCAATCTCTTGAGTATGGCATTTAGAGCAAGCTTCTCTTTCATATATTTCTTCTCCGTAATAAATTAATGTATTTTAAATATAATATTGCTTCTCATAAGATTTATTATTTCTAAAAACCCTGCAATTAAGAAATATGGTTGATAGAGATATAATAGTTAACAGTTTAATAATTATACTTTTCATTGCATTTTATATTTTAATTTTTTTATCATCAAAATTTTACTTAATTTAGTGCTATCCAATATACTGAAAAGATTATTGCTTGTCTCATTTTTATTTTAACCTCTAATTAAAGAAAAATTATTCTACTGGTAAACAGCTATTTATGTTTTTGTCAGATTCCTTCATATCAATCATTCAAATTCCTCTAATTTATGTTAACCGTCGTACTAATGACTTCTCAAGTCCAGGTAGAATAGCATAGAACTCACTTATCTCCAAACAAATTTATAACTTTATTCTCCATCTTACAAAAAACTAAAGGAGAAACCGGGATTTGTTTTAAAACTTTTGATTTTTTATTTCATAAGTAGATTATTTTATTATTTTTTAATAATCCAATATACAAAAGCATCTTCTTATATTATTATGCGAATATGGTGTTTTGGCGTATTTTATTTTCGCTAAATAATTAACCTGAGTAGGTGCATTTATAATTAAATATTATTATTTCCGGTTCAACCACCATCCAAGCCAAACGCCAACTAAGCCCCATAATATCAAAGCATCTATTAATGCAGAGAAAACACCGGTTTTGAACCAGATGGCATTGATATAATTAACTGTTAAAAATCCGATGAAACCAACTGCCAAAGATGTCAGAAGTGATTTTGCAAATGTAAGATTTGAAAAATTGAGCAAGATCCAACATAATAGCAAGGCAGCTAAAAAATCCGTAACAAACCCTCGAAACATATTCATACCCATATCATCTGACATACTTTTGTGGTAATTGATCATAGCCCAGGGTTTACCTGTCACTTGCTGCATATATTCATGTTTTTCGGACTCTGAAGCAGAGGGAGGTAAATTGGGCAGGAAATACTGTCCATCTTCCAGATTTTCTTCGAGAACTTTCATGATCACATCTTGATTTGGAGTATGTTTAGTTGTGTCCTGATGCAAATTAATTACACTCCAGGCAAGAAATTGCCAGATAAAAATAATAATTGCTGCCACAATGGCTCCTATCCATAATTTTTTATTCATAACTACAATATTTTGATTTACAAAGGTGTAAATTAATATTTTCTATGAAATATTTTAAAAATTAAAGATAAATTTACTTTGTTTTGTCATTTTGAGACCTGATAATTCGGGTTGAAACATCAATAACAGCTTGTTTTTTTGTAACTACTCAGGTAGGGTGCTTTTGAGATGAAAGAATACGATTTTTTTGCCAGATGAAGCTTATTTTTTGAAGGCATAACTTGTCCCGCAAAAAGGCGGGAGTGGAGCTACGTCAAAAAAAATAGCTGAAATATGGCGAAAAAAGAAATTTTTTCAATCAAAATGATTCTACCTGAGTAGTTACGTTTTTTTAGTCAAAACAATTCCACTACTTATTAATATGCACATCCATTTGTGGGAAAGGGATAGAGATATTTTCCCTGTCAAATGCTTTTTTAACATTTTCCTGCATGTAAAAATATGTATCCCAATAATGTTCACTTTTTACAAAAGGTCTTGTTGCAAGATTAACCGAATTATCTCCAAGTTCTGCAACTACCACTCCTTGAGCAGGTTCATCCAAAATATATTCGCATTGTTTTCCCACCATGAGTATTATCTCTTTTGCCTTGTCTATATCATCATTGTAGCTGATACCAAAAGTTAATTCTACTCCTATGATACCTTGTCCGGAAATATTGGTGATAACATTATTTGTAACAACGCCATTTGGTACTATTACTCTTTTGTTATCCAATGTTGACAATACCGTATTGAATATTTGTATTTCCTCGACTACACCTGTCTTGCCACCACCGATTTCCACCAGGTCTCCGACTTTATATGGTTTGAAAGTAAGAAGCAAAATACCGCTGGCAAAATGTCCCAAACTACCTTGAAGTGCCATACCCACTGCAAAAGCCAATGCCCCAATAATCGCCACAAAAGAAGTGGTTTCAATTCCGAACATTGCCGCTGCGGACAATAAAACCATTACTTTGATTGCAACACTGATAAGCGAAGAAAGAAAAGGTACTACGGATTCATCCACTTCCCTTTTTATCATCATCTTTCTTGCAATACGGGTAATAACACCTGCAAGCCAGAAACCGATTATCAGAGTAAGAATAGCACCTAAAACTTTAAGCCCGTAATCCGTTAACAAAACCGAAATATTTTCTGAATTTATTAAATCTTTCATAGTATTCAATTTTTCGTTTTCATTTTTACAACCTCGATAATCCTGTCTGCAACTTTATCCTGAATACCCTGATCCAAATGGCTTGTAAAACCGACACATGAATTGTTTATTTCTCCTAATACATAAGTATCGTTTCCATTCTCATCCCAATCAAGCATAAAATCTGCCGTCCAGATAAGTGGAGCTTCATGACCTCCGAGTTTTTTCAATACTTCAGGTAATTTACCAAGAAACATATCTACCAGATCACTCCATTTTTCCGGCTTGTCATACGTATATTTCGCTCCGGAAAACAATGTGGCAGAAAAAGCATCAGCACCTTCTGCAGGTTTTTTGTGAACTACAAATATCGGAGTTGCTCCAACCATTAATATTCTTATTTCCCCCTCTTTTATTCTTGGCATAAATCTCATATCCACCAACATACCGTTTTCCCCAACAATATATTGCTCGGCAAAAGTCATAAAATCTTCTAATGTTCTGTGCTCAACATGATTGTCTACAGCTTCTGTCAATTTCAATTTTGTATCCAACGGTAAAGTATCACCGGGTTTATAAGATCTTTCATCTTCAATCTGTACCCTCCATATTCCCGAACCGGTTGAACCTCTATTTTGCTTCAAGACTCTTTCTCCATAAGAAATACTTCGTGGAAATATCTCCTTAAATTCTTCAATAGTATAATATGCATAGGTATCTTCAGGAACCAATCCGGTATCAGTGATTTTTGTCAACGCATCTTTCGCTCCAAGATCTCTCATTACATCGGGATGTTCAAACCCGATAACTCCTTCGTCCGAAAGACGTTTTAGAGTTTCAAAATATATTTTTTCTCCATTTGGCAAATTCCCCGGATTAATACGACTTACATAAGCAACGGCTTTATCTTTGACATAATCAAAAATCTGATCTTTCCATTCATCTCTGAATTTTAAAACTTCTGCTGTCCATCCCCTTTCTTTGAGAGAATTTACCATTGGCAAAGTGTCTTTTCTATGACCGTCAAGCCATTTGTCAGAACCTCCTTCTGCTTCAAAAAATACTACATGGTTTTTCATAAGTGTGTTTTTAGAGTGGTAAAATAAAATATACACAAAAATAATAAAAAAATGATAACTATTCATGCAGGTTGTTTTTAAAATTAAAAAATTATTACATTCTTCATCTGAATTGCCGGATAAAAGCTTGTTCTTTTCGCATGGCAATAGTACCTTGTCAAGTATTTCATGATAAAAGTGATAATAATCTGAGAATTCAGGAGTACGCTCCAAAAAAGTTAGCTTTTTTTGGAGTTTGAGTTCAAAAAAGTAAAATTATTTGTATATTTGCAATAAAAAATGATTAAAAGATATTTAAATATTGATTTACCTAAAGGGAAATCTGCATTTTTATGGGGAGCACGAAAAACAGGAAAATCCACATATTTGAAAACAAATTTTCCAAATAGCATATATTTTGATTTGTTGAAATCAGATTTGTTTTTTGAATTAAATATTCATCCTGAAAGATTGAGAGAACAATTGTTGAATAAAAAAAATCAGGCAATACAAAATCCGGTAATTATTGATGAAGTTCAAAAAGTTCCGGCTATATTGGATGAAATTCATTGGTTAATAGAAAATACGGGAATGCAATTTATACTTTGTGGGTCCAGTGCAAGAAAATTGATAAAAACCAATGCAAATTTACTTGGAGGTAGAGCTTGGAGATATTTGATGTTACCATTTATCTATCCGGAACTTGATAATCCGGATCTTTTAAGAATTTTAAATCACGGATTATTACCAAGTCATTATCTTGAAGACAATTATAAAAAATCACTGATTTCATATACCAGGGATTATATGCAAGAAGAAGTTTTCAATGAAGGATTAACGAGGAATTTGCCTGCTTTTTTCCGGTTTTTTGAAGCTATCGGTTATAGCAATGGAGAATTGATTAATTATTCAAAATTAGCATCGGATACGGGAGTTAGTTCAAAAACGATTAAAGAATATTTTCAAATTTTGATCGATACTTTAATAGGACATTACGTTTTACCATTTAATAAAAGAGCCGGAAGAGATATTTTAAGCAAAACTCCTAAATTTTATCTTTTTGATGTTGGTATTGCCGGTATTTTACTAAACAGGAAACTCGAGGAAGAAAAAGGAGAAATGTTTGGAAAAGCTTTTGAACATTATATATTTATGGAATTATTTGCATATCATTCATATAATGATGTTCTTTCTCCGATATATTTTTGGAGAACAAAATACGGGTATGAAGTGGATTTTGTTTTGGGTAACGGTTCCATAGCAATAGAAGTTAAAGGTTCTCAAAATATTAGAAATAATGAGTTAAAATCTTTAAAAGAATTTATTAATGATTACGATCCTAAAAAAGCCATCGTCGTTTGTAATGAAAAAAATCCACGAACGGTAAATAATATTGAAATTTTACCTTGGAAAATATTTCTTGAAAAACTATGGGGTGGAGAAATTATATAACGTATAAATTTTAAAAAAATGAAAAAAATTTACACAATTTGTCTGTTTTTTGTCTTTTCTTTTGCTTTAAATGCTCAGGATACTATTGTTGTCCAAACTCTGACGTATGACAGTACCGGTAGAAGTTATATGTTCGATTTTCCTGCCGATACCGGCCAGTCTTATGAAAAAATACTTATGCTGTATAGTATGAGATGCAAAAATGCCTTGGTATCTACCGGTACTGAAAGAAACAAAGGATGCGGTGAATGGGATTACAGTTGCAATACCTTTATCACGGATTCTACAAAGACCGATTCCATAAAATCAACACATCCTTCTCATATTATCCCCGGTTTTAGCGGTAATGAATTTGCTTATACCACCAAACCCGTTTATACTTATTATCAATTCAAGCAGGTTAAAACAATTAATACTAATGTGATCTTGGAAAATTCTTACAAAGTAGGAACCGGAGAAAAACCTTTGAATCATCCTTTTAATTTATCTTCAAAAACATCAAAATCGCAATATTTATTTACTTCGCAAGAATTGAAAAATGCCGGTTTGCAAACAGGTGAAATTTCAGCACTAAGTTTGAATATTCTCAATACTCCCCATAATGCTAATTTTTTAAGAATCAGAATCAAACAATTGAATGATAATAAATTAGATGAACGTAATCCTCAACTTGAAGGTTTTACAGAAGTATATTTTAGCAATACTCAACTAACTGCCGGAAGTAATACATTTTATTTCTACAAAAAGTTTGATTGGGATGGAGAATCCAATCTGTTAGTGGAATTCAGTTATACCAACTTTGAAGAAGGAGAAGATGTTATTGTTGAGGGTTCTGAATTAAATGAAAATATGACATTAATTCATAACGGTGACGATTATTTTCTTAATTTTTCCGGAGTTGGGAAATTGAAATTAAGAAATACAGATTTTTCTTCCATATCAGATGAATTGACAATATCCTTGTGGGCGTACGGAAATCCCGATAAAATGCCGGTAAATTCCACTATATTTGAGGGTGTGGATACTAAAAGCAAGAGGCAGGCAAATTGCCATTTACCTTGGGGCAATTCACGTATTTATTGGGATTGCGGAAATGAAGGCAGCTATGACAGAATTGACAAAGCTGCTTCCAATGATGAGATAGAAGGTAAATGGAACTATTGGACATTTACAAAAAATACCAATTCCGGTTCCATGAAAATATATCTTAATGGTCAATTATGGCATTCCGGAACAGGAAAGAAAAATAAAATCAATATTAAAAAATTCGGACTGGGTGCATCCAATAGTAATAATTTGTCTTATTATGGATTTACAGATGATCTGATGATTTGGGATAAAGAACTCGATGCAACAACAATAGCTAAATTTATGTATAAAGATCCTTCTCAGGATGACCCTGAGTATAATAATCTTATCAGTGATTACAATTTAAATGAAAAAGTAGGTGATGTATTTGAAGACCGGTCAAAACAGAAAGCACAGGGAATTCATTCGGGTTTGGTATCTCATAGATTTTTTAGGGGAAAAGATCTGTTCAAAGGATTTACTGCTTCCAAATTCAGACCTAATATCACATTTTATCAGGGAGAATATGAGCAAAATATAGAAGAATTCGTTGTGTTGGATTCTACAGTCAATGACCTAAACAAGATTTATTATTTTGTTGTTGAAGGTACCGATATTGTATTAAGTGATTCTTTGAATGCATATAAAGCCGGGTTTTCTTATGTTTATGATAGTGAATCGGGAGAAAAAATAGATTCCGTTTATTTTGAACCGGAGAACACGATCAATATTACAACCCTGAATTATTATAAAAAATATCCCGCAAAATTTGAGTTGATGTCATTTGTTACTCCTTATGGCATCGGTTTGGATTTGGGAGTAGAAGGCAAAACCTGGCAGTTTGACGTTACGGATTTCAAACCTGTTCTTACAGGAAGGAAAAGATTGAGTGTCGAATTTGGAAAATACCAGGAAGAACTGGATATCCGTTTTTTGTTTATAAAAGGAACTCCCCCAAGAAATGTTAATAATATACAGCAGATTTGGAGAGCAGGAACAAGCAGAAGATATCAGCAGATCATGGATAATACATATTTTGAACCAAGAAATGTTGTTTTAGATAATACTTCCTCAATGTTTAAAATACGTTCTGCGATCACAGGACACGGTCAGGAAGGTGAATTTATAGGCAGGACTCATTTTATCAATCTGAATGGAGGTGAAAAAGAATTTCGATGGAAAGTTTGGAAAGAATGTGCTGATAATCCGTTATATCCTCAGGGAGGAACCTGGATTTATGACAGGGCAGGATGGTGCCCGGGAGCTCCTACTACACTAAAAGAAATTGAAATAACGGATATAGTACATCCTGAAGATACTGTTATGATAGATTATGGTGTGCAAACAGCTTCGGGAGACAGCCGATATATTGTAAATTGTCAGTTGGTCAGTTACGGACCACCCAATTTTTCACATGATATTGCAATAGATGAGATACAAAGACCTTCAAAAAGAATAGAATTCGGCAGGTTCAATCCCATTTGTTTTGATCCCGTAATTGTTATTCAAAACAGGGGTTCGGATATTATTACAAAAGCCCTTATTACATATAAAGTAAAAGGAGGCAAAGCAGCTTATTTTGATTGGTCGGGGAATCTATCATTTTTGCAAAAAGATACCATCACTTTGCCTATTGAAAATACATCTTTTTGGATTGGAGACGGAAGTGATGTTTTTGTAGCACAAGTCGATTTTCTTGATAATACTCCTGATCAATATTTCAAAAATAATATAATGGAGTCGTCTTATGAACTACCTGACATATTGCAGTCCGATTTTATAGTAGTTTTGAGAACAAATAGTCGTCCCAATGAAAACAAACTATATATCAGGGATATTAATGGCGATATAGTTTACAAAAGAACTATTTTAGGACCAAATTCAACATACAAAAAGGAATTATCTTTGGAGCAGGGCTGTTATGAACTGGAAATAACGGATACGGGAGAAGATGGCTTATCATTTTGGGCAAACCCCAATCAGGGTAATGGGGATTTGTATTTTATGAAGAAAAATTTTATAAAAATAAAGAATTTCAATCCTGATTTTGGTAAGTTTTTCAGATATTCTTTTTTGGTAGGCAATATAGATAAAGTTGATGATCAGATATTATCGGGAGATGTATTTGATATTTATCCAAATCCTGTTTCAGGATATGCCAAATTGAAATTCAATATTGTTTCCATGAAAAATTCCCGGTTGATCATTACGGACATTGCAGGCAGGAAGATAATGCAATTGGATGAAAACAGCTTATCAGGGGGAGAGATAGATCTTGATTTCAGCAAATACAATAGTGGAATATACTTTTTGAAATTTATTAAAGACGGAAGAAATTATGTAAAGAAGTTGGTGGTGGAATAAGGAAAGTAAATCCTTTAAGATAATTTATGATATGAAAAAAATAATTGATATATCATTTAAGGAGCCTTATAAAATATTATGTTATTTCAATAATGGCGAAAAAAGATTACTTGATCTTAAACGAATATTGGATCCTCAGCAAAAATATGCAAAAAAAGTATTTAATGAAAGTATTTTTTACAGGGCAAAGGTTGGTGATTTTGGTGAAATTTACTGGGATAATCTGGCCGAAATTAAAGATTTGGATGGCAAATATATTCCTTGTGAATATGATATTAGTCCCGAATTGATTTATTCAAATTCAATTCCCGTTGAAGAAAATACCACGCAATAAATTTCACCGGCTAAATTCTTTACTGCTTATCATATTTCAAGACGTCTTCAGAGAGATATTCCAGTTTTATTCCGGCTTCTTTGAACATGGCTTCCGATTCTTTTGCTGCGTGATACTTTTGCTGACATACAACTCTTTCGATCCCCGTATTGATGATCAACATAGTGCAGGTTCGACATGGGGTCATACGAACATATAAAGTAGCTCCTTCCAGGGCAATACCTCTTCTCGCAGCCTGAGTAATTGCATTTTGTTCTGCATGGACAGTCCTTACACAATGTTGAGTGATGTTTCCGTCTTCGTGTATGACTTTTTTCATCAAATGACCGACATCATCGCAATGAGGAAGCCCTTTAGGGGAACCTACATAGCCGGTTACCAGTATTTGTTTATCTTTTACTATCACACATCCTGCTCTGCCTCTGTCGCAGGTAGCTCTTGTTGCCACAGCATCAACCAGTTTACTGAAATATTCATCCCACGAAGGTCTTATGTATTTTTTGCTCATAATATCTGATTAAAATACAAATTTAGTGAAATAATAAGCTTTTACCTGAATTGTACTCAATAAATATTGTGGATTAATATATTTATCCTGAGAATTTAATAATTTTTTTGTCGTAATATTAACTATTTGTAAAAATAAGCCTGTTTAATTTTTATGATTATCAGTATTTTTCGATATTTACATATAATTATTGCTATGCACTTCAATTTATGCAAGTAGATTTTTTGTTAGTTTAATTTAATTGTCATCTTTAAAACAAAACATAATGAAGTTTAAAAATCAAAATACACCTATAGATCTAAGACCAAAATGTAAAATTTATGATATTGAAATGGATAAAGAAACGGTAATCAAAACACTTCAGACAAATTTGATCAATGGCAATGATATTGCTGTCGGATTGTTTGATACCGAAGATGATCATTTCGAATTGAAAATTCCTCCTTCACAAAGACACTTCTGGTCTCCTAAAATGCATATATGGATTGATGAAGACAATGGCGGCACCTCATTGTCCTGTGTTATCGGTCCTAATTTTAAGATCTGGAATATTTTTATAGCTTTGTATGTCCTTGTAATTCTGTTTACTTTAGTGGGAGTTGTACTCGGCTTTATTCAAAGAGCAAATCATGAAGTTCCTTATTTCTTTTGGGCAGCTCCACTAGGGTTGTTTTTTATATTAATGATAAATCTTGCCGCAAGAATAGGACAATATTGGGGCAAAGCTCAGGTCAGTCAATTGAAAAGTTTTGTATCAATGACAATAGACAAAAAGATCTAATATAACTATTGTACTGCGCAAAAAATAAAACTAAACCTTATCCCATTCGTACCCGATAATATTCCTTTTTTCACGGCTAAACTCTATGCCGATAAGGTAATTGTTGTCAATGTCCTGATATTTTTCCCAGTATCTTTTCTCTTTGATTTGTTTCAGCGCATTGCCGGTAGCTTTTTCTGATATTTTAAATTCAAAAATAAACACCTTGTCTTCAAGTTTTACCGACAAATCCATCCTACCGAGATTGGTGATATCTTCAGGAATAATATCTAGACCTATACCGGCCAGGTAAGTATAAACAACGCTTGCATAATACCCTTCGGATTCATGTAGCTTGTTATTGGTAAAATTGTTGTAAGGAATGGAAGCGAACAGTAAATAAAGAGCATCTCTAAATCCATCCAAGTCAGCATTTCGCAGCATTTTCAGTAAACTTTTTTGATGTTTTAACTTTTCTGTCGATTGAGTTGTCAAATAGGTAATAAAGAGGTTATTTAACGATATACTTATTTCTTTATTTGGAATACCCAATTTGTACTCTATTCCGAAGATATCTTCAATCTTTTTGGTAATAGTCAAATAACCTGTTTGCCAAAGCAATGCCACTAATTCTATTCTTTCGACATCAAAAGTATTTAATATTTCTTCATTTGCGGTGAAATTTTCTAATTCGGGAATATAATAATTCCCTGTTTTTATCATATCTATTAAGAATGAAGGATTTCCTGTTTCCCACCAAAAATTTTTAAATTTATAATTTTTATCAATAAATAAAAGTATATCAAACGGATTATACACTTTATCGCCAAGATAATTATATCCATTGTACCATTTTTTTACTTTCTCCATATCAACTCCGCGCAAATGTTCTTCAAAAACAGTTAATAAATCATTATGTGTATAACCGCAGATAGTAGCATATTTTTCATCCAAAGTAATATCGTTAAGATTATTCAATCCGCTAAACAGATTCATTTTTGAGAATTTACTAACTCCTGTGATAAAAACAAACTGGATATAAGCATCATTGTCTTTTATCATACCGTAAAAATCTTTCATAGCATCACGCATTTCACGGGCAACTTTTT
>JALVEG010000646.1 GCA_027031145.1 Saprospiraceae bacterium
TATCAACAGCCTTTGATTTTATAAGGTCAATTTTTTCTATTAAAGAATCTATTTCATTTTTAATATCTTCATTTAGATCATCTTCATCAAGATGGTTTTTCAGATCGTTCAGTTTTTTTTCGGATTTAGTAGTATAATTATAGTTGATCTCTTTTAAAAATATTTTGAAATCATCAAAATCATCAAATTTAAAACTATCTACAGATGGAATGGTATCGTGATTCAATACAAATTTATTAACATATTTGAAAATGATATTGTCCTTAATAATATTATTGACAAAAGTAGAATATTCTTCTTTATCAATTACAATATCAGGTTCAACACCACCTACATCATAAACTTCTCTTCCGTTCCGGGTATGAAACAGATTTTGTTTGTCCTTGTTTATTTTTACAGCTTTTCCGTTTTCATAAACTTTGCTTTGAATACATCTTCCGCTTGGAATATAATATTTGGATATGGTTATTTTAACTTTTGAATTATAACCGATGGGAAATACATTTTGAACCAATCCTTTTCCAAAAGATCTCTGTCCGATTAAAACTCCTCTGTCCAGATCCTGAATAGACCCGCTTACGATCTCAGATGCGGAAGCTGTCCGGTCATTTATCAATACTATCAATGATATAGTGTCATCCAAAGCATCCATTCTCGTTGAGTAAGTTCTGTTTTTATCAGGCAATTTACCTCTTGTAGAAACAAGTTCTTCATCTTTTCCAATAAATACATTTGCTACATTGATAGCTTCTCTTAACAGACCTCCTCCGTTGTTTCTCAGATCAAGGATGATTCCTTTTATATCGAAACTATCTTTGAGACTTTTTAAAGCATTTCTAACATTTACCCCTGCATTCTGTGTGAAAGTAGACAGGTGTATATAACCTATATCGTCAGTTACTTTACCGAAATAAGGAACATTTGGAATATTGATTTCTCCTCTTTCAATAGTGATCTTTTTTGTTTTGTCTGCTCCAAAACTTTTTACGGTGAAAACTATCTTTGTTCCGGGAGCTCCTCTTACTATATTTGCAACATCCTTACTGCTTTTGCCCTTTGTTTCTTCTCCGTTTACTTCAATAATTTGATCACCTATTTTAAGACCTGCTTTATATGAAGGACTATTTTCGTACATTTCTACAACAGTGATAGTACTATCTATATTTTTCATAATAGAACCTATACCACTATATTTACCTTGTGTGGATATTCTAAAACTTTCTGCATCCGATTCTGAAAAATATTTTGTATAAGGATCAAGAGATCTGGTCATTGCATCTATTCCCGTTTTCATCAGGATTCCCGGATCTATTTCATCAACAAAATTTTTATTGAGTTCTTTATATACATTGGTATATATTTCAATGTTTTTGGCTATTTCATATAGTTTGCTGTTTGACTGAGCAAAAATACTAATTGAAAACAATAGAAGTAATAAGGAGGAATTTATTTTTTTTATCATAATACTAATGTATATTTTACTTGATTGATTCATACATTTTCATAACCTGATCCTTTGTGAACATACCATATAAACCCGTTTGAAATGTATATTGTTGATCACCTTGTATTTTTATGTATCTAAAATCATAATTGACGAGGGTATCATTCATTTTCTTTTCATAAATAAATCCATTGTTTTCATCTAATATGATTTTTGAGAAATAAGGACTTTTTTTGACTTCTTCAAGTCTTTCTTTTTTTATTTTTGAAATGTCATTGGATAAAGCTGTGGAATTTAATATTTGGATAAAATATCCATCGCCATTTTTCAATGTAATATCTTTCACAATACCCATATCTTCTGTTTTCACAATAGTTCCTTCAGGAGCTTTGACTTTTAATGGTATGCCATAAGAGATTAAATCCAATGTTTTGAAATCATCTTTTTTATTGTTTGAGCAAGATGATGCTATAATTAGAATTAATGATATGATGAAAAAAAGTTTTTTATTATTCATTTTTATAAAGTTTATTATATTAATTCGCAAAGATAACATCTAAAAATAAATATTCACATTTCTCAATACCATATTTACAATGGTATTTTCCATAAAAGAAATAAACGTTGATTTAATTAAATAAATTATAAATAATTATATTGATTTAATATGATTAATCTTCAAACGGCTAATTCTAATACGGTTTGAAAAAATATATTATATTTGCCTTTGATTTTCAAAAATATGTTTGGGCAGCTTAAATACATTATTTTATAGAAATTAATAAACTATGAAAAAAAGATTATTTTTTCTGATTAAAACCGTATTCATTATTTTACCTTTTATTTTAAATAATTATGGCTTTTCTCAGGACAGAGGAATTATTTCAGGCGGACTTGAGAGCAATTTTAATTATTTCATTAGAGATTCTCTGATCGGGGCAAGTAATATTCCACAATATGATCATTTGCTTTACGGAGCGGAAAGTTGGTTGAATCTGAGATACAATTATGGAACATGGGAAATGGGAGTAAGACTGGATATGTTCAACAATTCCAATTTAAGAGATCCCAATTCCGCTTATTCGGACGAAGGGATCGGAAATTGGTATGTAAAAAAGAAAATTAAAAAGCTTGAAATTACCGGTGGTCATTTTTATGATCAAATAGGAGCAGGTACAATTTTCAGAGCCTATGAAGAGAGAGCATTATTCGTAGATAATTCCGTATTTGGAGTTAGATTAAAATATGATTTAAATGATAATTGGTCTGCAAAGATATTTACCGGCAGACAAAAATATCTCTTTGAGACGTATCCTGCTATTTTGAGAGGAGCAAATATAGAAGGCTTTTTTACATTAGGGAAAGACAATCCGGTATCGATCGCACCGGGAATAGGATTTGTCAACAGAACTCATGATGATAAAACTATTTCTAAATTGGTCAATATCGTTAAGAATTATTTGCCGGAAGATCAAACTCCACCGGTGTATAATACTTGTCTTGGAACTATTTATTCCAATATTTCTTATAGTGCCTGGTCTTTGTATTTTGAAGCATCATACAAATCACCGGAAATGTTCAGGGATCCATTGGCATTAAAAAAGGAAATTTCAGGAGAAACAACCAAAGGTAAATATGTCAAAGAAGCAGGATCGGTAATCTATACAAGTCTTGGTTATGCAAAAAATAAGTTGGGCATTACAGGTGAATTTAAAAGGACGGAGAATTTTGATTTCAGGACAGATCCTACATTGCTGTTGAATCATGGACTAATCAATTTTATTCCGCCTATGAACCGGCTGAATACCTATACTTTAACGGCACGATACAGTCCTGCTACCCAACTTTTGAGTGAAAAAGCCTATCAGCTTGATGTGAAATATGCAGTGAACAGGAAACTGACTTTCAATATTAATTTTTCAAATATCAGCAATTTGGAAGATGATTTGCTGTATAGAGAGATATTTACTGAAATTTTGTATAAAAAAGGAAGAAAATGGAAACTGGTAACAGGATTACAATACCAAAATTATAATCAGCCGGTATATGAAGGAGAAGGAACGGAAATGCTTGTCGCATATACTCCTTATTTTGATTTTCTGTATAAATTGAGCAGAAAAAAATCTATTAATATCGAAGCACAATATATGCATACAAAACAAGATTATGGAAGTTGGGTGAACCTGTTTTTTGAGTTTTCATCAGCTCCTCATTGGAGTATCGAAGCATCCGGTATGTACAATATAGATCCTTCGGAAAGAGCTCCTAAAGATAAAGACGGAAAATTGTTAAGCATTTTTTATCCATCAGTCGGTATGACATATACCAACGGGTCAAACAGATATTCGCTAAGATATGTCAAGCAAGTGGAAGGCGTGGTTTGTTCAGGCGGTGTATGCAGACTCGAACCTGCTTTTAGCGGAATTAAATTTAATGTAGCATCCAGATTTTAATGACTAAAAATTTTTTAAAAATGAATAAAATATTAAGCATCATATTTTTTACTTTGATTTTATCAGGTTGTTGCAATGAATTGCCGGTAGAAATACCAAAATTCACTCCTCCTGAAACAGATAAGGTTGTATTGATTGAAGAATTGACAGGCGTGAGTTGTATCAATTGTCCTGACGGAGCAACTGTTATACGAAATATGGAACAAAAATATAAAGGACAGGTTATTTCAATAGCTATTCATGCAGGTAGCTTGGCAGAACCTCTGGATTCAAGTAAATATGACCTGAGATGTGAAGATGGTATCAATTTGGAAAAGAACTGGGAATATTATGGTAAACCGGCAGCTGCTATTGACAGAGTTATCTTTGAAGAATCTTATATCCCCGTAACAGGATCTACTTCTTGGCAGGCTTATGTGGAAGAAGAATTTAAAAAAGAGAACGTTTTGAGCATTAATACTACTACCGGATATGATTCTCTTACCAGGGAATTGAAAGTTTTTGTCAGCGTAATTCCGCTTATGGATTTAGCAGGCAATTTCAAATTGAATGTCGCCTTAACAGAGAGTCATATTATTGATGCTCAGACATTGAGCGATGGAAGTGTGAAAGAAGATTATGAATTTGATAATGTTTTAAGGGATATGCTTACTCCTTGGGACGGACAATCAATAGGTTCCGGTTTGAAAAAAGATGAGATTATTTTAAAATCATTTTCTTTAACTCTGCCTGAAGATGAAAATTTGTGGAAACCGGAAAATATCAAAGTAGTTGCATTTGTGACAGGAGGAGAGGAAAGTGACATGAGACCGGTGCTCAATGCTTCGGAGAGTAAAATAATTGAATAAATAAATAATAATGGAATTATTTAATAAAAAAGTCTATAAAGACAGAAGAGATATATTAAGGTCAAAAATAAAAAGCGGAATCGCTATTTTCCCCGGAAATGTCAATGTGCCGTACAATTATCCGGCAAATCCATTCAGATTTAGACAAGATAGTAGTTTTTTGTATTATTTTGGATTGAATATGCCGGGTTTTACCGCTGTGATTGACTTTGATGAGGGCAAAGATTATATATTCGGTGATGATATTGGCATTGAAGATATTATATGGATGGGACCTCAACCTGCGGTAAAGGATCTGGCTGCAAAAGTTGGTGTTGAGAATACTTATCCCTTAAATGAACTCAATACATTTGTTGGCAATGCAAAAGAAAAAAACAGGAAAATTCATTTTTTACCTCCATACAGATATCAGACAAAATTGTTTTTGCAAGATTTGACCGGCATTCCAGCCGGAGAGACATCATCTAAAGCTTCAATCGATTTGATAAAAGCAGTTGTTGATATGAGACTGATAAAAGATAAATATGAAATCGATTATCTTGATAAAATAATGGATGTCGGCTATGAAATGCACGTAACTGCAATGATTATGGCAAAGGAAGGAGTCTATGAAAGAGAGATCGTGGGAGCAATGGAAGGAGTAGCGGCAGGCTATGGAGGTAGTGTTTCGTTTCCGGTTATTTTATCGAAAAGAGGAGAAATATTGCATAATGAAAATCACGAAAACCTGTTGAAAAACGGAGATTTGCTATTGGTAGATGCGGGATTTGATTCCCCTATGGGATATGCTACCGATCATACCAGAACATTTGTTGTAGGAGGAAAATTTTCTGAGCTACAGAAAAGTATTTATAATATAGTCTTAGCAGCAAATGATTCTGTGCATGAAGCTTCAAAACCGGGCATCCAATACAAAGAAATGCATTTTCTTGCCTGCAAGGTTATCGCACAGGGATTGATCGATATGGGAATAATGAAAGGTAATGCTGAAGAAGCAGTCGCTGCCGGTGCTCATACATTGTTTATGCCTCACGGGCTTGGACATGCTATGGGACTTGATGTTCATGATATGGAAGGATTGGGAGAAGATTTTGTTGGTTATGGTGATGAATTGAAGAGAAGTACCGAATTCGGAACAGCATATTTACGATTTGCCAGAACACTAAAACCAGGACATGTTGTTACCAATGAACCGGGAATATATTTCATACCTGCCTTGATCGATAAATGTAAATCGGAAGGTTTAAATAAAGATTTTATCAATTATGATGAAGTTGAAAAATTAAAAAATTTCGGAGGAATAAGACTGGAAGATGATATGTTGATCACTGAAAACGGTTCCAGAAACCTCGGCAAAAACCGGATACCGGTTTATTTGGAAGAATTATCCGAAATTATTGGTAAAGAATAATATTTTGAAGGACAAAAAAATACTTGTTACCGGAGGAACCGGATTTGTAGGGTCATATATCCTCAGATATCTGATTCACAAGGGATATACCGATGTCCATTCGTTGAAAAGAAACAATAGTAGATTGGATTTGATCGCTGATGTTGAAAATGAAATCACTTTTCATAATGCAGATATAAATGATATTCCTGCTTTGGAGGAAACTGTTAAAGATATGGATTATGTAATTCATACGGCTGCAGTTGTGTCTTTTAGATCAA
>JALVEG010000647.1 GCA_027031145.1 Saprospiraceae bacterium
TCTATATTAAAAAAAGCAGAAATTCAGTGATATGAAAACATTAAATGTAACAATTGAAAGAAATGAGGATAGTTTTTTTGCATACGTCAATAAAATTGATGGTTGTGTCGCAGGAGGTACAAATTACAATGAAGTTAAAGAAAATATTCAGGAAATGATAGACATTTTTCTTGAGGAAGACCCCGAATTAAAAGCGAAGTATAAAGATGGTTACAAATTAAAATTTGAAGTTAATCTTAAATCAGTTTTTAACCTTTTACCCGAAGTGAACATTAGCCAACTTGCAAAACTGGGAAAAATAAATCCTGGCTTGTTAAGACAATATGTTTCCGGCAGCAAAAAAGCATCAGAAGCACAAACTCAGCGTGTAATGCAGGCAATTGACAAACTGGCAAATAAATTAGAATCAATATCTCTAACTTCATGACAAATGGAACTCCGCAGAACATTAGACATAACTCTATACTCCCTGTCGATCGAATAGATTTTGTCATTAACGTAGTTTAATATAATTAAAAACAAATAAAATTACCGAAATAATTGATACTAAAGATTGTCCAAATAAATCTGTGATAAAAGGAAATGAGGCAAGCTGGTATTAATAATTAGCGTCATTCTAAAATTTATTTGAATATTAAAGCATCCACTTTCAACAACTGTTAAATTCTGTTAACACAATATTAAAGTCTGGTTAAATAGCCGGGTTTTTGTAGAAAATCATCCCTTTCATACGTAATTTTGATATAAATTAATACCGTAAAGATGAAACTATCTCTTATTTTAATAGATATGTCAACCGTGGTGAAACTCTGCGATACCTCTGCTGTACTTTGCGGGATATAAAAATATTAGTATAAGAAATATAAAACAAAAATATAAACCCATGAAAAAATTACTCTTTCTTGCTGTTGTTCTGATCTTAATATCTTCTTGTGAAAAATATGAAGATTGCGTTTTACCCATAGTCGGTGTTTATGAAGCACATGTAGTTGGTGTATCAGGCCCATTTGATATGGTCATTTCCGAATATCGCGGAGACAGGATCAAAATAGATGCTCCCTGGCTTGAAAATACGTGGTCTGTTCTTGATGCAGATACTGATGGGTGCTATGATGATTTTAAAATGAATATAACTATTCCGGTACAAACATTTGATGAATACAGGGATATAGGAGGAAAAGGATTTTATTCCGATTATACTATCCAGATAGATTATACTATCTATGACGGAGATGACAGATATGAATATACCATAGTGGGAACAAAGAAATAAGAGTTTTATTTGTCTATGGAATAAAAAGGTAGGACTCTCAAGCGCGTAAGCGATTGTGAAGCCGGTTTTTAAAATTGGAATAGTGGAATGTTGGTTTTGTTTGGTGTTTGGAGGTTTACACTTTACACCATTTTGTCAACCATTTTCATGAAACCTAACATCTACACCTGCCAGTCAATCGGTTCTTTTCCTTGTTTGATCAATAATTCATTGGTTTTGGAAAAATGTCCGTTGCCAAAAAAGGCATTTCCCGCCAATGGAGAAGGATGTGCAGATTCCAATATATAATGTTTTGTTTCGTCTATCAGTGAGCGTTTTGCCTTGGCGAAATTGCCCCATAGCAAAAAGACTATTCCCTCTTTATGATCGGAAATTTTTTTTATGACAGTATCGGTAAATTGCTGCCAACCAATATTTTTATGTGCTCCGGGTGTTTTATGCACAACAGTAAGGATTGCATTCATCAAAAATACTCCTTGTTGAGTCCATTTTGTAAGATCACCATGATCGGGAATACTAATTCCGACATCATTGTGCATCTCCTTGTAAATCCTTTTCAGTGAAGCAGGAATCGCAATTCCCTTAGGTACGGAAAAACACAAACCCATCGCTTGTCCCGGACCGTGATATGGATCTTGTCCTATTATTACTACTTTTACGTTATCGAAAGGAGTTGAATTGAAAGCATTGAAAATCAATTTTCCCGGAGGATAAATTATTTTGCCGGACTTCATATCATTTACGATATGTTCTTTTATTTTAGCAAAATATTCCTTTTCAAATTCCTCTGACAGAATTTGTTTCCAACTATCCTCTATTTTTACTTCAGTAGCATTCATAAAAAAAATAAAATTGTCCCAAAAATAAATTCATTTTATCTTTGAGACAATTTTATAAGATAAAATATTTTAAAATTTGATGAGCTTATTTACTCCTCTAAGATCTTTACTGTCTATTTTCAAAATATAGATACCGGGAAGCAAATTATATGTAGAAATTCTTTCCGGTACGATATTAAATCTTTGATTGAACACCACTTGTCCATTAGTATTATACAAAGTTACATTAGCATTATTGATCATTTGATCTGAAGAAATAACTATATCATCATTTTCAAATCTTGAAACAAAAGATAAATTCTCAATATTTTGTGTAGCAGTTCCGGAACAATCTTTACTTATATTAATAACTGATATCTTCCAATCATTATCAACAAATTCGTAAGAAGCGGTCCTGTTAGGAAATCCTAAAGGCAAATCAACAGTAAAATAAGTAGAATCCAAATTTGTGGATTCCCAGGATGTTCCGGCATCAGAAGTATTCTCTCTTAGTGCAATTGTGATTTTAGATTGATAATCTGTACTTGTTTTTCCGGACAATGTCCAATTATCAGGATTGACATAGCTTTCTTCTTTAATAACTCTATCCTGAGAATCATACTCGTAAGTAAATCTTTCAACAGGCATTATGTTACCATCAAAATCAGATTGATAATTAATAGATTCCGTTGCAAAACCTTTGGCATTATTGGTATAAGCGGTACTATCTGAAATGCTGGCACTAAAATCAGTAAATGATAATCCATAACTTGATTCAGCAACTAAAAAGTCTTTGTTATCATAATAATAATTAGTAGAATCCAATAATGCTATACCTATAGGTAATCCAAATAGAGCATAATTCATCTTACTTACAGCAGTAGTTAAATTACCGCTGTCATAGTAAAATCTTTGCCATATAATAGGAATTTTTATTCCTGCCTGAACAACAGATATAATTAATGAATCAACATGAGGATCTTCTTGATAAGTAGGAAGGCCTTTGATGTATATTTCCGAAACTATTTCCTGAGCCTGACCATTTTCATCAATTTGAATCTGATCTTGTGTCATGGTATAATAGTCTCCCCCAAGGTGATCAAGTGTCATTGTTCCTTCTCCATTTTTAACTAAATTATCCAATGAATCCAAACCCCAGCTTTCAGAACAGATCTTTCCTATTATTTCAAAATTTGCATCCGGGTTTGAATGATTTTTTAAATTTTGAACAACTTCATTACTTTGTTTAAAAAGCTTTTTAGCAGTATTTTGAGAAATTTGTGAAAATCCTGAATTAATAATAATCAATCCGAGAGTAATAAGTAGTAGTAATTTTTTCATCATCAATAGTTTTTAAGTTAAAAATTAATTTGAACAAAAATACAATCTTTATTTTAATTTATTGACTATTTATGTATCTTAATATTTTTT
>JALVEG010000648.1 GCA_027031145.1 Saprospiraceae bacterium
TTTGCCGCTTTGATTATCTGTTCAAAACCCTGAGCTTGTTTTTGCAGTACTTCATACAAACCTTTAGCTTGTGCCTGTTTGCGAAGGATAATAGCATCAGCCTCTCCCTTTGCTTCACGACGGCGTTTTTCGGCTTCGGCTTCGGCTTCGATTTCCACTTTGCGTTTTGCTATTTCGGACTGTACGATAATATCAGCTTCTTTGCTGGCTTTTTCTCTTTCTGCTCTCGCTAATTCAGCCTCTTTTTCAGCCAGATATGCCTCTTGCAATGCTTTTGCTTGTTGTACTTTTTCGGCTGAAACCGCTATTTTCATAGCTTCTGCTTCTTTTTCCTTTCTTGCGGCATCAGATTTGGCTATTGTTATTTTAGCTTTATTCTCTCCATCTACTGCAATTGAGTTTGCTTCTGCTGTTTTGATTCTTTGGTCTTTCATAGCCAAAGCTTCTCCGATAGCACCATCCCTGTTTTTTTCTGCAACTGATTTCTTAGCTTCGTTTATAGCATGAGCTGCAGCTTCTTTACCGAGAGCTTCGATATATCCGGATTCATCTTCGATATCGGTAATATTTACGTTTATTAGTGTCAATCCTATTTTACGTAATTCATTTCCTACGTTAGTAGATACATTTGCAAGAAATTTATCCCTGTCTGCATTTATCTCTTCGATATCCATCATAGCAACAACCAATCTCAATTGACCGAAAATAATATCTTTTGCAATATCCCTGATTTCCTGAGTTGATTTTCCAAGCAATCTTTCCGCAGCATTGCACATCACTCCCGGTTCATTGGATACGGCAACGGTAAATCTTGAAGGGACATTAACACGAATATTTTGTTTACTCAATGCATTTTGCAGATCCACATCTATTGAAATAGGAGATAAATCAAGATATTGATAATCCTGAATGACCGGCCATACAAAAGCAGCACCTCCGGCAAGACATTTTGCAGAACCACCACCTGTCTTACCATATATTACCAGAATTTTATCTGAAGGGCAACGCCTGTATCTGGATATAAAGAAAAATAATAGAGCAATAGCTAATATAACTAAGCCAACTCCCGTAAATAAAAATGCACCTTCCATAATAATTTGTTTTAGTATGTTATGTAATTAGTAACTACTCAGGTAGAGTCATTTTGAATGAAAAATCCACTTTTTTTCAATTAAAAAGCACCTACCCGAGTAGTTACTATAATTATTTGTATCTATGTCAAATAGAATCAATGTTGTTTATCTTTGATCTCGCCTACCAATAATATATTATCTTCCAATATTTTAAATACATAAATAACCGTTCCGGTATTTAATTTTTCTCCATCAGTGACAGCACGAAGTTCCATCAATTTATCATTTAGTTCTATATGTACCATGCCAGTTCCTGTTCTTTTAGGAGGTATAGGAATATATACTTTTCCGTACTTTCCCAAAGCATCATCTATATCCGGAGTACCTGTTTCTGCCAGTTTTACGAGTTGATATAAAACAAAAGCCACAAAAAACAATGCGATCAATCCTGAAAGAAAAGAAACTATAATAGCTGTTGTTATATCAACTCCACCGGATAAAGTAATAACTCCCACCCATCCGAAAAAAGTAAAAAAGGCTATAATACTTCTTATTGAAAACAACGTAAATCCGGGATCAACATCAAAATGCCCGTCAACATCAGATCCGTCAAAGTCTCCTCCAAAATCGCCATTAAAATCACCATCCACATCCGAATCAAAATCCAATCCGATAATGCTGGATACTAATTGCAGAACAAATAATACGGAGAAAATCACAGCAATAGTCCAAAATATCTGCTGTGCAAAGCTTAAATCATGCCACCAATTTCCAAAAATCACAATATTCATTTATTATATTTTAATACGAATAAACCACATCTATTGATGAAAAACAAACTTCTTCGACAAATATAGTAAAAAAATCGTTAAAAGAGTTATAAAATTATTGACAAGATGTATTTCATATTTTGACCGCAGTACCCGAGGCTACGACCATCAACATAGTCCCTTTGCCAACAGTCTCATAATCCAGATCGATTCCAATTATCGCATTAGCTCCGAGTTGTTCAGCTTTTTCTCTCATTTCCTGCATAGCTGTTTCTTTTGCCTCTATGAGTACTTTTTCGTATCCTCCGGAGCGACCACCAACTAAATCAACTATTCCTGCAAAGAAGTCCTTGAACATATTTGCTCCGATAATGGTTTCACCCGAAACTATGCCCAAATATTCTTTTATTTTGTAACCGTCCAATGAATTTGTTGTTGTTAGTATCATAATTATTTTGATTTGATGTATTTCATTTAATTATAATAAACCGATAAACGATCAGACAATTAATAAATCAAACCACCTGAGTAGTTATTTGTGTTTTATTTATTAAATATTTCTTCAGCCAGTTTATCCCATCCCACTTCTTTTTGTTCACCTGTTTTCATATTTTTTAAGGAAACAACGCGTTTTTCCAATTCATTACCACCAAGTATTGCTACAAATGGTACCCCGATAGAATTCGCATATTTCATTTGTTTTTTCATTTTTGCCGGAGCAGGATAAATATCGGTTTTTATATTGTGTCTTCTTAGTTTTGAAACCAGTTTGAATGCTTCTATATGGGCATAATCATCAAAAGCTACAAATAAAACATCAAGTGTATGAACAAGATCATCAGGAAACATGTCTTTTTCTTCCATAACGTCATAGATCCTTTCAGCGCCAAAACTAACTCCGACTCCGGACATACCTTTTCTGTCAAAAACTTCCGTAAGTTCGTCATATCTTCCACCGCCGCCGAGACTCCCTATCTCCGCATCCATAGCTTTAACTTCAAAAATACATCCTGTATAGTAATTGAGCCCTCTGGCTAAAGTTGCATCATATTTAACATGATTATGTAAAGGGATGGAATAAAGATAATTGAAAACGGTTTTTAATTCTTTCAATCCAACTGATTCGATATTTTTATGTTCAAACCAATCAACTAAACCACCTATACTGTCAATTTCAAGATATTTTTTAAGTTCATTTATTTCATCGGGTTCCAGTCCTCTTCTCAAAAGCTCTTTTTCAACTCCTTCCAAACCAATTTTATCCAATTTGTCAATGGCAATAGTAATATCCATAAATTTATCTTTTGCCCCAATTACAAAAGACATATCTTCCAATACTTTTCTGTTGTTTATTCTTATTTCAACGGGAATATTTAATTTTTCAAATACATCATCATAGATTTTTACCAACTCTGCTTCATACATCAAAGAATCTGAGCCGATAGCATCAACATCGCATTGATAAAATTCCTGATATCTGCCTTTTTGAGGTCTGTCTGCTCTCCAGACAGGTTGGATCTGATATCTTTTGAACGGAAAAGTCAAATCATTTTCATGCATCACCACAAATCTGGCAAATGGAACAGTAAGGTCATATCTAAGTCCTCTTTTGGATATTTGGGGAACAAGTTTTTTTGATTCCTTTTTGCAAAGTACTTCTTCATCGGCTTTGCTCAGAAAGTCGCCGTTATTTAATATTTTAAATAACAATCTATCTCCTTCTTCGCCGTATTTTCCCGTCAAAGTTGACAATAATTCAAAACTGGGAGTTTCTATCGGAACATATCCGTAAGTTTCAAAAACTGTTTTAATAACATTAAAAATATAATTTCTTTTTATCACCTGTGAAGGTAAAAAATCCCTTGTTCCTTTTGCTATTGATGGTTTCATGCACTTGAGTTATTTCCAAATGCAAAGGTAATTAAATATAAAGATATAATAACCCCACTTTGATATAAAAATTATTAAAGCTATTATTATGTCTTTAATCTAATACAAAAACATGTTGCACTATCCAGCTATCTTATAAAAACCAGTTTTTTTCTTCCTGTAAATCTTTCGTTTTTGATTACTATAAAATAAATACCTTGGTTAATGTCCCTTTTTCCCAAATGTAATTTATACTCACCGGCAACGGTTATTTTATTATTTAGTATCACTTTTTCCTTTCCGTTAATATCACATAACGATATTTTTGTTTTTCCCGTTTGAGGAATATCATAACTTATCGTCATTTCATCATTAGTTGGATTGGGATAAGCTGTTATGAAAATATCTTTGTTAATAGAATTATCGCTTGTTGCACTGGTTTTTGATTTGAATATAGTTATTCCCGATGAAGAAAGAGCATATAAACCGTGATCGGCAATAATCGTACTCCAATAATTTTGACTCGTATCTTCAAAAACTTTTTCGCCTGTCATTTGGTTAAATCCTGCAATCCAAGGTTTGTAATCTGCACACGAATAAATAATACTGTTTGCAGCTGCAGGACCTTTGATAAATGGATATTCGGAAATATATTTCCACAATTTTTTTCCGGTAAATTTATTTATAGCCAACAAACTGCCATGTGTATAACTGTCATTAACCAATGATATACATAATACACTATCGGATAAACAGGCAGTACCTGCATCAAAACCTGTAACATAAAGAGAATCGGGAAGTTGATAATACCATTTTTCACTCCCTGTTTCAGGATTATAACAAGCTATTGTACTATTGACACACAGGAATATTCCAGATCCATCAACGAGAATTTGACCACTTGGACCAGAAGCATGAATCCTTTTCCACAACACTTCTCCTGTTTTGCTGTTCAACGCGATCAAATCGTCATAAGTGCTAATAAAAACTTTATTATTATCATAAGTTGGAGTCAAATATCCCGGTGCATCAATACTCCAAATAGTTTCTCCTGTATTTTCATTTAGACATGACAATTTATTTGATGAGTTGCTAATAAAAATATGACCTTTATTGTCAAGTATTGGATTGCGACGAAATAAATTTCCGAAATCCCTGAACCATTTTTGTTCACCCGTTAATCTGTCCAGGGCGTAAAGTCCTTTTGCGTTTTGACCGCCAATAAATATTTTATCACCGGAAATAGCAGGGAAAAAACTTATTCCACCACCTGAACCTTCCAATTCGAACCGCCACAATTCTTTTTGATTTTCATTATCATAAACAGTGATTTTGTTGGGATCTCCACCATTGGGAAGATAAAAAATATTATCTTTTTTCAAGATAAATTCTCCCCATTGACTTATAGTTGTTTCTATTTCAAAAGGGGGCTTAAGTACCGTTTCCTCAGGCAAATAGTTTGTACGCTGAGGACATCTGTTTACCATTAACCAATCGGTTTGAGCAGATATATTGATTGAAAACAAAAATGTTAAAACGACAATAATAAATGATTTAATAGTTTTCATAGTTGTTTTTTTATCGGTTAATAATAATTTTCTTTGAATAAGATTTTTCGTTTTCATCAGTAATTTTTAGCAAATAGATTCCCGTGTTTAATCCTTTTGCATCAATTCTGTTACCGGAAGATAAATTTGTTATTTTTTTTGAAAAAACAATTTTTCCCTGCAAATCGATCAATTGTACTAAATATCGGCCTGAATTATTTTCTTTGCTTTTTACAGTAAAAATTCCTGAGTTAGGATTAGGATAAATATCAAAATGACCGGATAAATCATTGAGTTCTCCGGTAGCACTTGTTCCGGCTTTATAAATTATTAAATTTCTCCAGTTTCCTTTAAAAGTTCTTCCATATCCTCCATGAATATTTAGAAAAACCTTATCTTTTTCTTTTGATTTAATGACAAACTGAATGGAATCAACTAAATTATCATCCAAATATAAATAACCGGTAGAGTCCTGATAAATTACGGTTAATCTATACCATGTATTGGGTTCAGTTGAAATAGAACCCGTTGGACTAGTGTGAGAACCATTGTATATCAATTGAATTGTAGTGTCGTGAGGAGAGATTCTGGCTCCCAAATATCTCCAAAGAGCACCTGCTACTATTACCGGTTTATCTTTGAATCCAATATCTCTTTTAAACTCCAGACTAAAAGCAAATTTTGAATAATCAAATCCGTCAATATTTGGAGTACGAATAGTGCATCCGCTAGTGTCATTGCCCGGATATATCCCGTTTGAATATACTCCGTCCAGCCCCTGAAACGGTGCATTTTCCAATTGTATCGTATCATAATTACCAAGTGAATCAGTCGATGTATTTATCAATGTGTAATGCGCAATGGGAACAAATTGCGATAAGTCTTGGGAATAAGCTGAAAGCATACTTAAAAAAATCCAGGATAAAATCAGAAAAAATGTTTTAAAAGTTTTCATCAGATTAGAATTTTAGTTATTGAAAAATTTGCAAAGACAGGTAGTATTGATTTGATAATAAACGAATTATTACAACCCCTGTCTTTACAAATCACAATATTAGTATTTTAACAAAAGTTCATTTTTTTATGTATTTTTTTGTTAAGAATCATTATTCATAATTGCGCTAAATTACTGCGAAATAATATTTTGTTTCCTTAG
>JALVEG010000649.1 GCA_027031145.1 Saprospiraceae bacterium
TACAGCAATGATCAATAAATAAGAATTGCTTATTTGCAAAGTGGTTTTCAATTCCACCCACATCAGTTCCGCATCATTCTTAATAAATATCTGCCTGTAAATAACCACAAGAAAAAGAAGAGCTAAAATAAGCTTTACAGATATATTTACAATATTTGTTTTTTTCTTTTTAATCATAGATTTTTGTGATAATAAATTTCTTCCCATACCTGTCCGGTCTTCTGTTAAATCATATTTTTTATCAAAATGACTCTACCTGAGCAGATACGATTTTACTAAAATAGATATAATTTATGTAAATAAAGCAAAAATAGTAGATACAAATAATAAAATCATAATAATATAGCTTAATAAATACCAATCAGGTATTTAGACTAAAACAGACATTTTTTGAAATTCAGATAATTTGTATAGTTATTTCTTGTGCAGAGCAATAGTTGTAATCAGCAATTACAACTACCCAAAAAGGCAAATTAATTAAATGTTGCAGATACAAATAATGTACAAAAAATAGCAACAATTCACTCTGATATTGATAACTATTTAAAATAAAAGATAAATATATTGCAAAATTGTCAATTAATTATTAGATTTGTGTGTGAGGATGTATTTCGTTTTTTAGCGTTTCGGGTTAATTCTCATTTTGTTGTCTGGTATGTTGAGGTATAATAAGTTAGTTTCTCACGTTAATTTTTATACATAATAAATCCCGTAAAATAAATTTATCGGGATGAATCATTTAAAACAAAAGTATCCTGCTATATTAGTTACAGATCGTCTGTTTTTTGCGCGAAGCATTAGTAATAATTTTTGCAAATAAAAAATCTTGAAACAAAAACTTAAAAATATCAAGCTTGCATTTTTGATTATATTTATTTTCTTAAATATGAACAATCTTTTTGCGCAGGATTTGAATCAAACAAATACCAGATATTTTCCTCTTTATCTTAATCCGGCATTAACAGGACATTTTCAAGGAAATTACAGAATTGGAGGTACATTTAGAGATCAAGGCAAAGAATTCATGCATCAAGGATATAAAACCATAAATTTATATTTGGATTCACCGATATCGATTTCTTTTGGCAAATATAGTTGGATAGGAGCCGGTATTCAACTATACAAGGATGTAGCCGGTGAATTGCCTTTCACAACCACAGGTGCAATCGTAAATTTTGCATATCATTTTGCTTTTGATAAAAAATATAAGAATGTTTTTAGTATTGGCATACAATACGGAAACCTTATTAGAAAAATTGACGATACTAAAATAAGATTGGAGTCGGATTATATCAATTCAGGTGTGCAAAATGACAGAATCAGGTTTGCTAATTTTAAAAAGCAATTTTCGGATATAAATATTGGTATTCTTTACAGAAAGAAATTTAATAAAAACAATTTTTTTGATTTGGGATTTTCTGTTTATCATTTACCAAAACCCGGCAAAAATATTTTATTGGTAAATCAACCTGATCTTCGCTTTACATTTCATTCGGGACTAAGATATCTAATAACCGAAAGATTTATAATTAAGCCCCGGATAATTATGTCTTTTAGTAAAAATGCCTATAATATAATGCCTCAAATTAAAACCTTTTTTGACTTAAATAAGAAAAAGAAAAATGACAATATGATTTATGCAGGATTGGGTTATCGGATTAATGACGCAATACTGCTAATGTTTGGTATGAGATATAAAAAATTGGATGTCGGAATCGCTTATGATATAACCGTTTCTTCGGCAGCTCAATACAATAATAATCACGGTGGTTTGGAAATCGGAATATTTAAAATTATCAATATTTCAAAAAAACCCGAGATTAACCCTGTTTTACATTGTCCTGAACTTTAAAATAATGAAATTTATGAAGAAATTGTATATAATATTTTTACTATCTGCCTCTATCGCTTTATACGGTCAGGATCTCCATGACAAACATAGTGATTTGCCCTGTATAAATCAACATTTTGATGTTTTTGTTCATCTGGTTAAAATACATCATCCCATACCGAAAGAAGAAATTGATTTGGCTGTTGAATTGGCTAACAAATATTTTAGTCCCATTTGTATCTCATTTGAAATTTGTGATATTGATACAGCTTTCAATTACAATTACAATGCATTATATAATGATGCTTTGATGAGAGAATTTGCAACACTATACAAAGGCAATAATAAAATAAATCTTTATTTTGTGTCGGGTGAAATTCAGGGATTAAGAATACAAAGTTGGAGTTTTGGAAAAATAGGTAGAGATGATAGTGCCAATATTTTTATCAGGATTCCACAAGCTTTTCCTTATGAACTCGGACATTTCTTTGGACTCAAAAGCACATTTAGAGGAAACGGAGAAGAATTGGTTGACGGCTCAAATTGCAAAACGGCAGGTGATCTTATTTGTGACACTCCTGCAGATCCTTACAGATTGGGAAAAAAAACAACTGATTATGTTAAAGGTTGTGTTTTTTATTATAATAAAACCGATCTTAACGGAGATTATTATCAACCTGATGTCGGTAATGTAATGTCTTATTACTTTGCGTGTCATTGCGGGTTTAGCTATCAACAATATAAGAAAATGGCTGAAAATTATTATAAGAGCAATATAAAATATTGGTAATATGAGAAAACATTTTTTATTTTATATAGTATTTATTATTCCATATTTTATGTTTTCTCAAAGTGCGAATGTCACAAAAGGGTGTTCTCCTTTATCTGTCCAATTCAGTGCCGATTCGTTGGATCAATATTACTGGGAATTTGTCGAAAGCAATGCCACATCCACATTGCAAAACCCTCAACATATTTTTACGCATCCGGGCACTTACAAAGTAAAACTTTATAATGGTAAAGGAAAAGATAAAATCGGTGAAATAGAAATAAAAGTGTATGAAGACCCTATTATTACTTTTGAAGCAGACACCACCAGCGGTTGTACTCCACTGGAAGTAAATTTCACATCGGAAATCGTTCTTGATACAGAATTAACCATTACCGGATATCATTGGGCTTTTGGAGACGGAGAACAATCAAACGAACCAAATCCGGCTCATCTGTATCTTAATCCGGGTGTTTTCAATGTCTCTCTTGAGATAATCACTGATTTAACCGAATGCAATAAAATATATACGAGAGAGCAATATATCAATACCAGTAAGTTATCAGTTGATTTTGTAGCAGATCCGGAAAATATCTGCGATGCACATGGTTTGGTAAGATTTAAAAATTTTACTAGAAATCAATCCGGTTACAAATATTTTTGGGATTTTGGTAATGGGAAAACATCTTTTAGCTATTCCGATTCTTGTTTTTATGATAATCCCGGAGTTTATAATGTGATTTTGACGGTAACTTCTCCGGAAGGTTGTGTGGTAAGCAAACAAAAAAAAATAACAATAGGCAAACCTGTTTTTGACCTTGTTTTTCCTGATACAAGCTGTATTCATGAATACTATCCCAATAAATATAATGATATAACATATATAGAAAATCGAACGATTGCCAAAAAATTTGAATGGATACTTTACGATTCAATAGTAGGTGCAGCATTTGATACCCTTGTTATAAATGGTGATTCTGTACCTAACGTCAATGCTTATTTAGTATATCAGGAACCGGGATATAAAACAATAAAATTAAAAGCATATAATTCAGATGATTGTTTTTCAGATACTATTATCACTATATATATTGAAGATCCTGATCCTGGATTTATTATTGACCCTGAAATCAGTTGCCTGGATCCTGTCGATATAGTTTTAACTGCAAATGATTCCTCTTTTGCCAAATATGCATGGGAAATTGAAAGTATTGGGAAGTTCAGCACACCAAAGGTTAATTTTACTTATGATGCCCCTCAATATGATTCGCTTCATATCAATCAAAAAGAACCATTATATATTAATCTTGAAATCACAACAAGACACGGTTGTAAAGCGATAAAATATGATGAGTATTACGAACTCAAACCAAATGCGCATTTCAGACTGGATACCGCCAAGGGATGTGCTCCTTTGACAGTTACTTTTTTTGACAGAAGCAATTCAAATGAAGATATTGTCAAATGGAAATATTACCATGGAACCGGAGATAGTCTTATTGTGGATACCAGTGGTATTCATAAATTTACTTATGATGAACCGGGAGAATATTATGCTAAACTTATTATTGAAAACGAATTGGGCTGTATAGATACATCAGATGGTCAATGGATAAAGGTAGGAGAACCAATACCTCCGGATTTTGAACTTGACAAAACTGAAATTTGTCTCGGAGACACAATTACGGCTATATTTAATAATGTTGATCCCCGCATTGACGGATACCATATTGACTTTGATGACGGCAGATCAAATAATTGTTGGAAAGGTAAAATAATTACACATTCTCCTATTACAAAAAACGGATTATATCCAGTAAAGGCATCCATAGATTATAACGGTTGTGTTGCCACCGATTCCACCTCATATTTAGTCAGGGTCAATGGAGCTAAAGCAGATATCGGATATTTTATTGATTGTAAAAATCCCGATGATGTACAATTTTATAACAGAAGTACAGGAGCGAATAATTCTATATGGATTGTAAACAATGATTCTATTTTCAACAAAGATAGTTTCAATTATCATTTTGATTCCACAGGAATATATACCATATTCCTTGAAGCTGTGGATACAACCGTTGATTGTCCTGTAAATATAGATTCTGTTGATGTTAATATTTCTCATATCAAAGCAAACTTTACCGGAACGGATAGAATTTGTGATTATGAATGGCAGCATCTTGATGCAAAAAGCAGTGTCGATGTTGCTCCCGGATGCAAACAAGGGTACAAGTGGCTTTTTTCTTTTGACAGACCCTTTAAATCACATTACAATTCTTTGGATTTGAAAATACCCAGAGGACGCCAAACCATATCATTGGTCGTAGAAGATGTAAACGGATGTAAAGATACTTTGACAAAACATGTGACCTCTTACGGCTTGGACGCTTCTTTTGAACTTGATCACGATGGTTTTTGCCTCCCTGCTACCATAAAAGTAAAAAACACCACCGTGGCAGATACCAATATTGTAAAATGGCAGTGGAAACATGGTCCGTATGAAAAAGAGCCTGTCTTTACTATTCCCGAAGATTATCTGTATAACTATTACAATTTTGAATTATGGGTCACAGATGCAAATGGGTGCAAGGATACTGCTTTTATCCAATTAATAAAATATAAGCCGGAATCAAAAATATCACTTAATCCGGGTGATCATATTTGTATAGGAGATAAAATTAAATTTTCTGCAACAGATTATACACTGCACGGCTCCAATCTTGATTTTAATTGGAATCTTGAAAATATCGATACTTTTACAGAGCAAAGTGGAAATGTAGTTATTCCGGATAGAGGTGATTACAGGTTGATTTTGCATTTCACAGAAGAAAAAAGCGGTTGCACGGGTGATTTGGATACCGTTATACATGTTGTGAATTTCCCTGTAGCTGATTATACAACAGATGTTGATAGTTTAAATCCGATATGTTATCCCCATATTATTACATTCAATGACAATTCTGTTTTTGACGGATTAGGTTATATTAGGTGGTATATTGATAATGTTACTTTGTCCAATCCTACAAAACCTGTTCAGGTTTTTGAATTTCCAAAAGGAAAACATGATATTACTTTGGTCGCAAGATCATTTTACGGTTGTGCGGATACGATCACCAGATCATTTGAATTGGTAGGTCCGGAAGGGAAAGTTGTAACAGATAAAAATCAAATATGTCTGGGAGATGAAATTGAATTCAGGCTAACGGATACACTGGATGTCAATGAATTTGAATGGGATTTTGGTGACGGTATTACTGAAAAAAATATCAATCCTGTCAAACATAAATTTCTATATAATTTAGACTCAACCAATGCTAAAGTAATACTGAAAAGTTCAGCCAACGGTTGTGAAATTAGTTATGATATTCCATTAACAGTGTATCAGGTGATAGCAGATTTTGAAAAGATGGATACTTCCGTTTATTGTACCGGATATGCTTTTTTGAACAATCTTTCAGTGGGAGCTGATAAATTTATATGGAAATCACCTCAAGGGAAAATTAATGATTCCATAAATCCCGTATTTATACAATATCCTTTTGCGGGCATATATGACATAACCCTAATCGCTATTGATTCAATTTCAAATTGCAAGGATACTCTTACGAAAACTATTGAGTTGGAAGAATTTAATCGATTATATACTGTTCCTAATGTTTTTACACCGAATGGAGACGGGGAAAATGATTATTTCAGACCTGTGATAACAAATGAAGATTTTAAAGGATTTATAAAATTTAATGTTTTTAAAGTTTACAATCGTTGGGGAAATCTGGTTTATGATAACAGTGATGCTTCCAATGGTTGG
>JALVEG010000650.1 GCA_027031145.1 Saprospiraceae bacterium
ACTTTTTTCGCCATATTTTAGTTATTTTTTTTTGACGTAGCTCCACTCCCGCCTTTTTTCGGGACAAGTTATGCCTTCAAAAAATAAGCTTCATCTGGCAATTCCGATGTACATCGGAATCGAATTTTTCCATTTCAAAAGCATCCTACCTGAGTAGTTACGATGATTTTTTATTTGTCCGAAAAAAATAATTATTATGAAAATTCAACAAAGTTTATTATTCCTTATCAGTAGTCTCTTTTTAATAATTCTAATTTCTTCATGTAATAAATCCGGAGATAAAATTTCCGGTATGAGCAATGGATATGTGGTCAATCATACGCAGGGAATCGTTGACAGAAATAAACCGGTGTTTATTGTTTTTAATAAAAAAATCGATACTCTGCTTTTTAATAAAAACAACAATGATATTATTAAAATAGAACCTGATGCAACAGGGGAAATCTCTATGCTGGGTGAAAAAGCATTGAGATTTGCTTCCAAAGAATTTAAGCCCAATACCAAATATAAAGTTTCTTTGGATTTAAAGAAGATATTTCCTGAAATTGATAAAAAAAACAGGTTTTATTCATTTGAATTTCAAACCATGCCCATAGCAATTGATATTTCATTTTCCGGGTTGCAATCCGATGGAGAGGACAGTTATTCATTGCCCGGACTGCTATATAGCAATGATTCCATTGATGTAGAAAAAATTAAAAAAATATGGAAAATCAATTATACAGGTGATGAATTGCCGGAATTCAATTATACTGTCAGGAACAAAGAAGTGAAATTTTTATTGAAAAATATAAAAAGAGATGATGTAGAAAAGGTATTGACTGTCTCCTGGGATGCTTCCGGTCTTGGAAGTGATGCTAAAGGTAAATCTATATTTTATATACCGGCAAAAAATGATTTTAAAGTTTTGGATTATTCTATTGTCAATAAAACCCCGACAAGTATTCAGATCAATTTTTCTTCTCCTTTGAAGAGAAATCAGGAGCTTGAAGGACTTATTCATTTTAAATCACTGAAAGCTAAACCTGAAATTTCGATAAATAATAATATTGTTCAACTGAAATTCAACAAAAATATTACCGGTGATTTTGATCTTATCGTTGAAAGAGGAGTTAAAGATATCAATGGAAATGCATTGGGAACGAAATATACAAATAAAGTATTTTTGAAGGCACCGATGCCGCAACTGAAATTATTGGGTGATGGTGTTATTACACCTTATTCTCAATCGATAAATATTCCTTTTGAAGCGATAAATCTCAGGGCGGTTGATGTTCAGGTAACAAAAATCTATTCCAATAATGTTTTACAATTTTTGCAAAATAATTATTTGAATTCACAATATATCAGAGATGAAGTCGGAGAAGTTCAGTTTGTAAAGAAAATCGATCTTGCCGCTAAAGGGGAGAAAATTGATATGTTTAAATGGAAAAAATATGCTTTGGATCTTTCCGATTATATTAAAGTCGATAAAGGAGCGATTTACAACATTAAAATAGGATTTAAAAAATCATATTCAGATTATATATGTGCAGTAGATAACGAAAAAATGTTTGAGCAGGCAGGACTTGATAATCCTTCAACAACAGAAAGAACATTCTGGAGGGATTGGATATCTTATTCCGGTTTTGAGTGGGATCAAAGAAATGATCCGTGTTATCCGGCTTATTACACCAGCGATCATTTTGTTCAAAAGAACATCCTGGCTACAAATATAGGACTGAGTGCAAAAAAAGCAAAAAACGGTACTTACTATGTTTTTGTAAATGATCTGATGACTTCTGCTCCTGTGCCAAATACAAATGTGAGTATTTATTCCTATGCAAAACAACTGCTTGGACAAAAGAAGACCAATGATAACGGAATAGCTATCTTTGATATTAAAAATAAGAAACCATATTTTGTTGTTGCGAGTAATGGCGAAGATTTTACATACCTGCCAATGACAGGAAGAATGGCTTTGTCTGTAAGTGAATTTGATGTTGGCGGCAGCAATAAAAATAGTGATATTGATGGATTTATTTACGGGGAAAGAGGAGTTTGGCGTCCCGGAGATTCATTGTTTTTAAGTTTTATATTATCCAGGGGAGAATCTGATTTGCCGGAAGATCATCCTGTGCAATTTGAATTGAAAGATCCTTTTGGTAAAAGCTATTACAAGACCTCAACTTCTCAACATGTTGGGGATATTTATTCATTTATTACCAAAACAGAGTCTTCTGCACCTACGGGGAACTGGATGGCAATAGTGAAGGTCGGTAATAATGAATTTTATAAAAAAATTAAAATAGAAACGGTAAAACCGAACAGATTAAAGATCAAAATTGATTTTAAAGAGAAAAAATACTTAAAACTTAGTACAAAGGGATTTATTGATGTAAAATGGTTGAACGGACTCCCTGCAGGAGGAGTTAATGTCAGAATAGATGCAAGTTTAAAAAATAAATCTCCCGAATTCAAAGGGTATAAGAAATATAAGTTTTATGACAGGGCAAGATATTTTGAAAATAATGAGCTGTCTGTTTTTGACGATTATTTGGATGATGACGGAACAGGAATTTTCAATCTTACTCTAGATAAAAATAATTATTATCCCGGTATGATAAAAGCTAATTTCAAGGTTAAAGCTTTTGAAAAATCAGGAGATTTCTCATCTGATTATTTTACAAAAATTATTTCTCCATATAAAGAATATGTGGGAATTGATTTTCCGAAAAGCAAGTGGGGAGATTATGAAATAAAAAGGAATAAAGATAATAAAGTCTCTTTTGTGGTATTGGATACCGATGGTAAACCTGTTGCAAATCGTAAGATTGAAGTTAATCTCTACAATGCCGAATGGCGTTGGTGGTGGGATAATAGTGCCAGAGATATCGCAAATTACTTAAGCGATATGAGTATCAGGAGTTTCAAAAAAATCAAATTGGTCACCGACGCCAATGGTATCGCAACTACAAATATTAAAATTCAGGATTGGGGTGCATATTTGTTGAGAGCATGTGATATGGCATCGGGACATTGTTCCAGTATTTTGTTTTATTCGGGGTATTATGGAGGAGATAGCGATAAAAGTGATTTTGCCAGTAAATTGAAATTTCAGCTTGATAAGAAGTTCTATAATATAGGTGAAAAAGCAAAAATATCAATTCCTGCCGGATCAGGCAATAAGGTGATAATAGCTATCGAAAAGGATGGAGATATTAAAGAAACAACATGGCAAAATTCCACTGGTGATGTGTTTGAATATGATCTTGATATTGAGAAATGGATGTTCCCTAATGTATATGTTCATGTTTCTGTTTTGAAACCTGTAGGTGATACGGAAAATGATCTTCCCCTTAGGAGATACGGTATTGTTCCTGTTATAGTATCTGATCCGGATAAAAAACTGATTCCGGTGGTTGATGTACCTGATAAAATAAAACCTGAATCTGAATATACTATCAAAGTCAGAGAGAAAAATAAAAAACCGATGGCATATACTATTGCTGTGGTCGATGACGGGCTATTGGATCTTACTCATTTCAAAACTCCGTCACCTTATGATCATTTTTTCGCAAAAAGTGCATCCGGAGTATCCTCGTGGGATATATACAATTTTGTACAAAAATCCTCGAAAATATTTTTTGATAAGATAATCAGTCTTGGTGGTGATGATGAAATGGAGGGAGAAGAAGGAGCTAAAAAGGCGAACAGATTTGTTCCGGTGGTAAGATATATCGGGCCGTTTTATTTGAAGAAAGGGAAAACAAATACCCACAAACTCAAAATGCAGAATTATTCGGGATCAGTCAGGGTAATGGTTGTTGCTGCAGGTGATAACAGGTATGGAAGTTTTGAAAAATCAGTTAAGGTCAAAGATGAATTGATGTTACTACCTACAGCACCTCGAGTATTATCTCCGGGAGAGACATTTGAAGTTCCCGTGACGGTATTTGCAACATCGGACAAGATCCATAATGTAAATGTTATACTTCATACCAATGAGTTTTTTGAAATCGAAGGAGTGAAAAATACACAATTGAATTTCAGTAAACCGGGAGAAAAATTGGCATATTTCAAGGTAAAAGTAAATGAAAAATTAGGGGTTGGAACATTGGATTTTGATGTCAATTCAGGAAAATTCAGTGCAAAAAAACATATTGAAATATCTGTTGACAATCCCAATCCTTTAACCAGGAAAATCGAGTTTTTAACATTGAAAGGAGGAGAAAAGCAGGAGTTTTCAATAGAAAAATTTGGTATGACAGGTACAAATAGTGCTAAAGTGGAAATTAGTATTTTACCAAAATTAAATATTGAGAAAAAATTGCAATATCTATTGCATTATCCTTATGGATGTATTGAGCAAACCACTTCAACAGCATTTCCTTTGGTATTTTTGAATGATATGATAGAAATGTCTTCGGAAAGAAGGGATAAGATCAATAATATCATTATAGCTACAATAAAAAGGCTGGGGAAATTCCAACTTAATAATGGAGGTTTTTCATATTGGCCCGGTGAATCTTATGTTAGTGACTGGGGTACGGATTATGCGACTCATTTTTTGATTGAAGCACAAAATTCAGGTTATGATGTTTATGATTTGCTGGATAATTCTTTGAAATATATTCAGAAAAGAAGTGCATCAAAGATAAATACTAAAAATAATTATCAGATCATCGATTTGTCTTATCAGTTGATGTTGTTGGCCAAAGCAGGAAAACCAAACAGAGCTTCTATGAATTATATGCGCAATAATGATAAGTTGCCGGTATTGGCAAAATGGTATCTTGCAATTGCTTATACCTATACCGGTGATAATGATATTGCTAATGAATTGTATAATAAGGGTGATAATATAGTCAAAGATTATATTGATGTTTATTACAATTATGGTTCGAAATTGAGGGATTATAGCGTGAAACTATTGCTTATGAACAGATTGGGAATGAAAAAAGAAAGTGCATTGTTGGCAAAAGATATCATTGAAGAATTCAATTCCGGTTGGCACAATACTCAGGCAACGGCATATTCGCTTATAGCATTGAGTAAATATATGAAAGATACTTCATCAGGATTGAATTTTGCTATGGGAACAGGGCAAAATATAAAAAATGTTAAGTTGGATAAACCGGTTTATTCTTTTGATATTGATGAAAAAAATATGGACAAAAATTATTTTATAGAGAATAAAAATAAAAAATCTGTTATCTTTGTCAATATTATCAGTCTTGGAAAACCACTTCAATCAACTGAACAAAAAGAATCAAGTAATCTTGAAATGAATATTGTTTATTTGGATAAGAATAATAATATTCTGGATATTCATAATTTAAAAATGGGACAGGAATTCAAAGCTGTTGTTAATCTGAAAAGATTGAATGGTATAAAGGATTATAGAAATCTTGCTGTTAACCAGGTATTCCCAAGCGGTTGGGAAATATTGAACTGGAGAATGGGAAATGCTGATAATAATAGTACATATTACATAAGATACCAGGATATACGTGATGACAGGGTATATTCATTTTTGGATATGAATTATCAGACAAAAACAGGGAAAATTGAAATTCCTCTTGTAGCAACATATCCGGGAAGATATTATATGCCGGTTCAATATGCTGAATCTATGTATGATAATAGCATTTTTGCCAAGAATTCTGCGACATGGGTTGAGGTTAAAAGATAATATTAATGTAACTACACAGATAGGTGCTTTTGAAATGAAAAAAAACAATTTTTTTGTCAGGCAAAGCTTATTTTTTGAAGGCATAGTGGAGCTACGTCAAAAAAAATAGCTGAAGTATGACGAAAAAAGTGGATTTTTCATTCAAAATGACTCTACCTGAGTAGTTACATATTAATTAAAAAAGATTACGATTATGATTTTACAGTCAATTGATTTTATAATAATATTTGCGTTTTTTCTTTTATCATTATTAATAGGTCTTTATGCTTCCAAAAAAGCAGGAAAGAGTTCCGCTGATTTTTTTCTTTCAGGCAGATCTATGCCATGGTGGTTGTTAGGTACGTCTATGGTAGCTACTACTTTTTCCTGTGATACTCCCAATTTGGTCACAGATATTGTTCGTCAAAACGGTGTAGCAGGAAACTGGGTATGGTGGGCATTTTTATTGACAGGTATGCTTACTGTTTTTGTTTTTGCAAAATTATGGAGCAGGTCCAGAATAATGACAGATCTGGAGTTTTATGAACTTCGTTATAGTGGCAAATTGGCTGCTTTTTTAAGAGGCTTCCGGGCAATATATCTGGGATTTTTATTTAATGTCTTAATAATGGCAAGTGTATCATTGGCACTGATCAAAATCGGTGCAGTGATGATGGATTGGTCTCCGGTAACTACAGTATTGGTGGCTTCGACTATTACGGTAATTTATAGTACTTTCGGAGGATTAAGAGGAA
>JALVEG010000651.1 GCA_027031145.1 Saprospiraceae bacterium
GTCACAAGTAGTTTTGTTTTTAATCTTATTAATACAAATAAGTTATGGACAAAACCCACATGGAAAGGATTTTAATATCGATTGTGCCGGATGTCATACTTCAGACTCGTGGAATGTTGATATAAAAAATATTAGTTTTGACCATAAGGATACTCATTTTGTACTGGAGGGAATGCATAGTAGCATAAATTGCGATGAGTGTCATAAATCTCTGATATTATCAAATGTAAAAAACAACTGTATAGATTGTCATGAAGATATTCACAGCAACACTGTTTCACCAAACTGCAACGAATGCCATGATGAAAAGGATTGGACAATAGAGGATTTTAGTTCAATGCATGAAGAAAATGGATTTACCCTCACAGGTGTGCATCGGGTTTTGGACTGCTCGGAATGCCATGAAAAAAGCGTGGAGCTCATATTTGAACCCTTGGATAATTCATGTTTTGCATGTCACGAATCCAATTACAATAATACAACATCCCCAAATCATGTTGATGAAAATTTTCCGAGAGAATGTGATCAATGTCATGAATTGGAAGCGGAGACCTGGATAATTTCCCATGATTTTTTTCCTCTGGAGAAAGGACACGATATTTCAGATTGTTCTTTATGTCATACAGGCAGCAATTATATGAATACCTCCTCTGATTGTTACAGTTGCCATAGCGAAAATTATGAAAATGCTATTAACCCGGATCATCAAACCGGTTCGTTTTCCAAAGATTGTTCTGAGTGTCATACTCTTGATACGGGTTGGAGTCCTGCAAAATACGAGAATCATGATGAAAATGACTTTCCTGTTTTTTCCGGAAAACATGAGGGGGAATGGTCTCAATGCACAGATTGCCATATTGACCCGGATGATTATTCAGTATTTACATGTCTGGATTGTCACGAACATGAAAAAACAAAAATGGATGATAAACATGATGAGGAAAGTGGATATGTTTATGAGAGTGAAGCTTGTTATAAATGTCATCCTGACGGAAGTGAGTGATATTAATGCCTATGTTTTTATTATTTTTATTAATATATTTATAGCTTTGTACACTTATTTATATTTAAACTCATGAAATTTTATTCCTTATTTTACAAAAAAGCATCTTTATTTTAAAATTGCACGTATATATAAATGAAAGAGAAAGATAGATTATTGAGAGTTATTCAACAATGCAAGAACTATGATAGTAAATCACAGTTTGAGTTGTATAATATGACATATAATCGTGCGATGGGAATAGTAGCCAGATATGTTAATAATAAGCATGATGCTGAAGATATATTAGCTGAAGCATATTACAAGGTATTAAAAAATATTGGCAAGTTTGATGAGACAATGAGTTTTTATAATTGGTTTCATAGAATTTTAATTAATTCTACGATCGATTATATTCGAAAATTTAAAAAGATAAAGGTTTCTGAAAATGAGATTAATGATATGAATTTATTTTGTAAAAATAGCGATAAAAACGACCTGGATTATTGCAGGTATTTAGAGGCTGTACAGAATTTGAGCCCTCGATACCGTTTGGTGTTCAACCTATATGTAATAGATGGATACAAGCACAGGGAAATAGCTGAAAAATTAGGTATTAGCGAAGGAACATCAAAGTCTAATCTCGTTAAAGCTAAGAAGAAATTAAAAGAAATATTTACTAATTTAAAATATCTGAATGAATAGAATTTTATATTGACCAAATGAATGACATAGACGAAAATATTATTAAAGAAAAGTTAACTAATCCTCCTGATTTTGAATATACCGATAAACCCTGGATTATTGCAAAATCCCGGTTGGATTTCAACAGGAAATTACGGAGATACGGTATTTATACTTTAGCTTTCTTATTTCTTTTAACAGCTTCTTTAGTCGCAATTGGAAGGTATTGGTATATTTCAAAGTTGGATAAAATCAATGAAGAACGACTAAAATTAACTAATAAAATTTTACCAAACGGCTCAAATATAAAAGACACTGTTTATCAGGAAAAGATAGTTTATGTCCATGACACAATTTTTAAAAAAGTATATATTAATACAGGAAATAAGAAAAAATCATTAAATAGAAATTTGCCGGGGTTTTTTCCTGTTTCTATATATAATAAAAATTTAGTTGGTTTATTTTACAAACCTGACTCACGATTAGCTCGTTTAAATTATTTAAACGCTGGTAGTATAAGGATTTTTTCCGGTTTGACCGCAATTAAAAAAAGTGAATCCATAGGTAATTTATATACTAAGAATAATACGGAAAGTTCTGAAAATAAACAAAAATGGAATCCCGTTATTAAACTTTCTACAAAAAGATTATTTGTTAAGAATAATCCTAAAATAATTAATTCTGATGATTACCTTTATAAACAATGGCTGATAAATTTATCAAAAAAAATAGCAAAAAAGAAAAATTCACCTTCTTATAAATTAGAAAAAATGTTAAATGGATTTAATGTTTTTGGATATGATTTAGGTATAGAAGGAGGAGGTTTGTTATCTTTATCAGGTGTGCCCTCAACTGGTTATGTTATGGGCATAAGTGGTAATTTATTGTTTGAAAATGGTTTTAAATTTACTACCGGAGTAAAATTTATCATCAATAATGGAGAGTATAGAACACAAAATATTTCATCACAGGATTTTCCTCCGGCTCCGGATACGAAAGATATTTTTGACGGTATCTATTTTAATAGTTCTTTTTGGGTAATTCCTGTGGGTTTTGAATATCATTTTGTTAAAGTTGGTAAAATCTATCCCTATATGGGAATGGGCTGGGCTATGAAATCCGGAACTTTGAATACAGTCGAATACGAATTGCATGATATAAATACTTTTGAAGAATATAAAATTTCCAATTCTTTCAACGGACCTGTTGATCTTAATAATTATTGGATAAAAACAGGGCTGAACATGAACTTTTCAAATAGAATCGGAAGTTCATTGGAAGCTTCATATCTTTTTGGAACTAAAAAATATGAGTATAATTATCTTAAATTAAGATCTTTAATATTTTCGGCTAATGTATATTACAGGTTTTATTAAAAAAAAATAAATTTTCAATAGATTTATGCTCCCGGTTCTCCCGTCTCAAACGGATTAGCAGGATCGTTACTCCATTCAAACCAGCCACCATCATATATAGCAACATTAGGCCAACCGAGTAACCAGGCATTGTAAAAGGCTTCACTACCACGCCAACCTGTACCGCAGTAAAAAGCCAAATGCTTGTCAGGTGATAGTCCCGCTTCGATAAGTTGTGCTTCCACTTCCTTGTATTCTCTGGTGGTATGATCTATATTTCTATAATTTTCCATGTGATATGCATCAGTGCCGCAATTGCCGAAAACCGAACCCGGGATCCTGCCTTTTTTCTCAATGTAATTGTACCCGCTGACATTACCTATATATTCATCCCAACTTCTGATGCTAACAAGTTCTTTATCTTTACTTGCAATATATTCTTTAGCTTCAGGAGTATCGATAAAAACCCATGGATTGCCTGGAACTTCCAACCCGAAATCATAGACTCTTTCAGGATAATTTGCTTTTGTTTCGATATCGTAACCGGCATTTTCCCAAGACAATAATCCTCCGTTTAATATACGTACATCTTTTACACCTGCATATTGCATAATAGCTGCACTTCTGATAGCCCCAAGATGCCCTGCACTACTGCCGGGGAAAGGGTCATTGTTGTCAGGAGCAGAAAATCTGCCATAAAGTATAACGGTAGTATCGGCAGATATTCCTTTACTTTCCAGAGCAACTTTCAATTCCACAGGAGAGCGCCTGTTCCAGGTTTCAGGTGATTCGAGAAGAAGAGTATCTATCTCAATGGCTCCGGGAATATGTCCCAAACCATAATCTGCATAGTTTCTGTAATGAGAATGGACTATCACGAATTTATCGTTGTTATAATTTTCAGGAGATTCTCCATCGATAAGACTTTTTAACCATTGAGGGGGAACGATACGGTCATATCTTGGTAAATATTCCATAGGCAAATCAGGATTGGATGTCCATTCATCGATAAAATCATTGTAAATATAAATATTGGTATATCCTGCTTTCTCAAACATTTTTGCGATTTTGATATTTTCATCTGTGCTTACACCATAAATAATTATTTTATGTTCGGGTAAAATGTCTTTTGATCTGACCACAGCCAGCCAATCAAGATATCGAGACCAACTGTACGGTAAAGACCTGGCATCTTTTATATGTCCGCGTCTTTTTTCTCCGTACAATTTCCATCCGTTATATGCATCTGCCTGACGAATATCAATTATTGATACATTTGACATCCCGATCAGGGGTATTAATTCTTCTGTTGTTATCTGTTTTATCATTTTTATTTAATATTGTTACTTTAAATTCTATTGTATCAATCTTCTATTTTGTCACTATTTTTGTTTGCTTCGCCACAAAAATACCGCCAAAATAACTATATGGTTTTGTTTAATCGATTCTACCATAATGTCGCCTCTAACGAGGCTTTTAATGTTTTTCACCTTTTTTTGCTACCATTCCACAGTACTGCGGGATCGCCCCTAACCGGGCTTTTAATATACTCACTGATAAGCGAGTGTCTCTGACCTCGCTTCCCTGCTTCTTAAACCTTAAATTCGCCAGCCCGCACTTCCCGCTTCAAAACAACGAACACAGAACAACAAACAAAAAAACAATCTCCCAAACTTCCAAACTTCCAAACTCATCTCTAATCGCCCTTTCGCTCATTCACCCATTCGCCCAATCGCCCTTTCGCCTTATCGCCCTATCGCCCAATCGCCTTATCGCCCTTTCGCCCTTTCGCCCTTTCGCATAGTCTCTCAGTCTCCCAGTCTCCCTGTCTCCCGGTCTCTTAGTCTCCCTGTCTCCCGATCTCCCTGTCTCTCAGTCTCTCACCCTCTCACTCAATTAATCATTTACTTTTTACTCACTTCTCCATCTCAACTTTTACCCCTTTCCAAAATGCAATATAATCTTTAATATGACTTGCCATGCTCGAAGGGGTAGGGTAATACCAGGCAGCATCTTTATTCACTTTCCCGTCAACAATAATATCATAATAAGATGCAGTTCCTTTCCAGTGACATACGGTATGTTCATCACTTCCTTTGAAAAATTCCATATTTACCGATTCCGGAGGAAAATAATAATTTCCTTCCACATTAAGTGGTTTGTCGGTGATTGCAAGAACTTTATTGTTCCAAATTGCTTTTACTATCATCTTGTATTTTTTATTTTATTTTTACAAATTCATTTAAACTAAACAGGTTGTTTTTATCAGTCCAGTGATTTATCAGTCTGAAACCTGATTTGGATGCCAGCTTTTTTATATCTTTTAGATTATATTTGTATGAGTTTTCAGTGTGAATATATTCATCTTTTTCAAAATGAAATTTTTGATTAAGTCCGGAAATAAAGACATCTTGTTTTATTTTGCTTACCAGGTGCATCTCAATTCTTCCTTCTCTTTTATTGTAAACAGCTCTGTGATAAAAATTTGACAGAATAAATTCTCCATCAAGTTCCGTATTTATTCTATTTAACAGATTAAGATTAAAATCAGCGGTAATTCCTTTTGAATCATTATAGGCATTTTCCAGGATAGTTATATCCTTTTTAAGGTCCATACCTATTATTAATCTATCTTTATTTCCAAATAAATCATTTAAGGTTTTTAGAAAAAATACAGACTCATTTCTGTCCATATTTCCTATACTTGAACCAAGCCATATCACTGATTTGGCCGAATCCGGATATTTATCAAAAATAAATTGCAATGCAGGATTATATCTTTCTGCTACAGGAAAAATATGTAGATCAGGATATATTTCACTTAGATTTTTTGCACTTTCTAATAATATTTCTTCCGAAACATCTATAGGATAGTAATTGATATAGCTTTTGTATTTCAAAAAGGATTCGAGCAATATTTTTGTTTTAATAGAACTACCACTGCCAAGTTCGACAATATCCCGGATATCAGGAGAATTCAAAGCTATCTCTTCTGCATGATCAACTATTATATCCGATTCTGTTCTTGTCTGATAATATTCTTCCAGATTACAGATCTTTTCAAATAATTCAGAACCTTTTTTATCATAGAAATATACAGAAGGGATATTTTTTTGCCTCGATGATAAACCGGTTTTGATATCTTCTACAAAACCGGTTTTTATTTCCGGAGATGATTTTATTTTAATCAATTTTATATCTAATGTCTGTTCCATTTTAGCATTTTAATTTTAATAAGGAGTTCCATTAGCTCTTTCATTTTTATAAGCTCTTGTGTACCATTCAAGTTCATCGATGAATCTTTTTATATAAAGATCGTATTTTTCAATCAATGCAATACCATTTTCATCAAAAGCATCCTGGACATTAGC
>JALVEG010000652.1 GCA_027031145.1 Saprospiraceae bacterium
GTCTGGCAATTGCAGCTTCTTTTTCTAGAAAACCGTGTTCGATCCTTTGAGTTTCATATCTTCCTTTGGAAATATATTTTGCTTTTGCAAATGCTTCTTCAATATCCCCTCTGGTGAATTTTGTTGTGTTAAAATTATTAGGTCTTTCGGGATGAACCCTCTCTCCATCGATTGCTTCAAATACATCCGTTACAGGTTTTAAAACCTCATATTGTACATTTATAAGTTCGATTGCCTCTCTGGCAATATCTTCCGTATCGGCAACAACACCTGCAATTACATCTCCTATATAATGAGTTGTTTCTCCTTCTCCGATCATAAAGGACCAATCTTGCAATATCAGACCTACCTTTTTCTCTCCCGGAATATCTTTTGCAGTAAAGACTCTGTGGACACCCGGCAACTTTTCCGCATCTTCGGTATCAATACTTAAAACCCTTGCTTTTGGATAATCGCTAAATTTCAGTGCAGCATACAACATTCCCTCGAATCTTATGTCTTCGACAAAATTACGTTCACCTATGGCTGTTTGATAAGCCTGATATTTGGGATGAGATACTCCTATTTTGCCGGATGTTTTTATTATTTCCAGTTTTTTATTTTCTTTCATTGCTTGAGCTGCATAGATGATAGCATCTTCAATTTTTTTGTATCCTGTACACCGGCATAAATGCGGCTTAATGGCTTTTTGAATTTCTTCAATTGTAGGATCCGGATTTTTCTGCAGCAAAACTTTTGTTCTGCTAATCAATCCCGGAGTACAAAATCCGCATTGTACCGCTCCTTTGTTTACAAATGCTTTTGCAATGGTATCTTTAATATATTCAGGAAAACCTTCCATGGTAAGTATTTCGGCATTTTCCAACTTTTTCATCTTAAGCGTACAGGACATTTTTGCTTTGCCATTTACTTCAACGGTACAAGACCCGCAAACTCCCTGCCCGGAACAACCATCTTTTGCAGAAGTTATTTTCAGATCATTTCTCAAATATTCCAATAATGTTTTTTCAGGATCTCCGGAAAATTGTCTTTTTATGCCGTTTACAGTAAATTGTATCATCGGAAAAGTTTTTTAAGTTCGCTAATTGACGGATGGATCGATTTTGGAATATCGATCAGATCTTTAACGGAATTAATATCTTTTAAACCGCTTCCTGTTAGTAAAATTACGTTTTTTGAATCATTTTTTATTTCTTTTCTTTCAAAATATGCTAAAAATCCGGCAAAAGCTGTTGCAGCAGCGGGTTCGGCAAATAAACCCGTGTTTTTTGCCAATGCTGATGATGCTTTCAAGATATCCTTATCTTCAATAGTTAGTGTTTCTCCATTATATTTTTGAATAAAATCCTGAACCATATAAAAATTACGCGGTATATCCACAGAAATTGAATCTGCCAATGTGTTACTTTTTTTAATTGCAAAATCATTTTGACCTATATTTCTTATCAGATTGTCGCTTCCGGCAGATTGAACACTGACAATGCAAGGCATTTTTTCAATTATTTTCAACTTTAAAAGATCTTCAAAACCTTTATACACCCCTGATACAATCACACCATCACCTACGGGAACAAATATCCTGTCAGGAATATCATATCCCAATTGTTCGTACAATTCAAAAGCAACCGTTTTTTTGCCTTCGATAGTCAAAGGATTATAAGCCGTATTGCGATTGTACCAACCAAATTCATCACTTGCTTTTATACTCAAATCAAAAGCATCATCATAAGTTCCTTTGACAGGGATTATCTTTGCTCCGTACATTACAATTTGCGTAAGTTTGGCTTTAGGAGCACTTTCAGGCACCAAAATGATAGCTTTTTGTTTTTGCGCAGCACAGATGCCTGCCAAAGATGAACCGGCATTTCCTGTTGAAGCAGCCACAATAGTGTCAATACCATTTTCTTTGGCATAAGCAGAAACCAATGCGGATGCTCTGTCTTTGAAAGAAAATGTTGGGTTTTGGCTATCGTCTTTTAAATATAGATCAAATGGTAAATCGGTATTTTCAAAGTTGCCAATGGAATACAACGGAGTATTTCCAATCCTAAGATTAGGCATACTTTGAATATCTTCAATCGGTAAAAGATCAAGAAAATTATTTTGTTTTAATGAAATAAAATCTTTTGTAATAGCAATTTTTTCGTAATTATATATTGTTTTAAGGACTCCTTTGGGAGGTGAAGAAATATTATTTTGCTTATTACATTCCGGGCATAAATATTGCACTTCACTACTTTCGTATTGAGTTCCACAATTTATACATTTGTAATGATATTTATTATTTGTTATTTTCAATGTATTATTTTTAAATTTTTCTACAAAGGGCCGCAATGTCATAAATCCAAGTGTATTTCATTTTTTCGTTTCCATATCTTGCCTCCAACCCATAAAGTTTTCGTTATGACACATCTTTTAGCAAAGTAACTACTCAGGTGGTTGTTTAATTTATTGATTATCTACGAGATGTTAACCTTTAATTAATGAATTAACACGAATTATTCACGAGTATTTCTATTACGAAAAAAGTAAATAATCCGGGTTAATCTACTATTACTCTTTCTGTTTAAAACCCGATCATTTCAGACTGTTGATTGTCCTGAATATTGGGCAATATGCTTTTAAAATTTTTTCTTTTGCGGATGCTGCCGATTATCAAAAAAGTTTAATAGTATGAGTTTGTCGCCAGAAATTCTATAAAACACATTTACTTGTTTTATTATCGTAAAACCACGTATTCCTTTTCTTTTATTTTCTATTGTTCCTATTTCCGGAAATTCAGACAATATGTCTAAAAAATCATAAACTTTTTTTATAAATGCATTTGCAACATTTTCCCCCCATTCATCTTGAAGATAGTTTAATATTTGATCAAATTTTTTATCCGCTCTTTTTGTCCAATAAATTTTTAAAGCCATTTTTTATGTTTTTTCCTCATATCTTCATGACTTATTAGATTTTTAGGATTTTCACTTTCATTAAATGATAGATTTAGTTCTTCCTGTTCCTTTTTTGTCATGCTTTTCCATAATTTTCCTTCTTTACTTGAAATTATTTTTTTTATAAGAATATAAAAATCCGACAACAGGGTTTCATTATCTATACTATCTATTAAATTATGAAAATCTTTTTTAAGTTCTACTGTATTCATAGCAATTATTTTTTAGCTAAATTAATTACATAGTGCCTGTCCTAAAACATAACAAATTTACAATTTTATTCTACATTTATCAAAAAAATATAGAAAAAACTCAAAATAAACAAAAATTCACAAGTAGGGTGATTTTGAGATGAAAAATGAGATTTTTTCAATCAAAATGACTCTACCTGAGTACTTACAATCCAAGTGCTCTGCGTAAAAAATGCAATACATCCTCTACAAATACTCTTTCAACACTCCGGTTCTTTCATTGAATTCATTGATCTTTTCATCCCATTCATCAACTTTTGCATAATGGGATTTCCAATAGTTTTTATTATACCACTGCGCATTTAATTCTTCCACCGTTTTTCCTTGTTGCTCAATCCAAGTAAAATATTTAAGATTATGCATACGTTTTTTCTCATAATAATTCATTTCGATGATATGATCGATATTTAGCCCTAATAAATCGGCATCATAACTAACTGCGGCATCAATGTTGGTAAATTCTCCATTCTTTTCCCTTTCTTCCTTCAATCTTGATTGATACATTTCCATACTGTCGGTGGCAACTGTAAAGATAATGTCATTTTCATCCATTTCATAATATTTTGCCATTTTGATTGCTCCCATCATATTGGCAATAGATGAAATACCCAACAAATTCAATTTATCTACCAGTTCGGAATCTATTTTGATTTCATTTTTGAGATAATCTTTTCCTGCTTCTTCATTGAAAAGACGCATCAAGCGGATATTGGCATTATCGTCTATTCCCGCTACCATATCCATATTTTTGATATTGTGGATCCAAGGAACGTGTTTGTCTCCGATACCTTCAATACGGTGTTCGCCATATCCGTTTTGAAGCAGGGTCGGACATTGGAGAGCTTCTCCTGCACAAACCTTGAAATCAGGATATACCTCCCTCAAATAATCGGTAGAACCCAAAGTGCCTGCTGATCCCTGCGTTAGAAATACGCCTGCAAAACGGTCATTTTCAGCTTTTATCTTGTGAAATACCTCATCCATCGCCGGACCTGTAACGGCATAATGCCATAAAGGATTTCCGAACTCTTCAAACTGATTGAGATTTACAATTTCATCACCGCGTTCGGCGATCAATTCCTTTACTTTATCGTATATTTCTTTTACATTGCTCTCCGTACCCGGTGTGGCAAAAACTTCGGAGCCGACTTTGCGCAACCAGTCAAAACGCTCCTGTGACATTCCTTCCGGCAATACGGCTATGGATTGGCAGCCGAGAAGGTATGAGTCATAAGCTCCTCCGCGACAATAATTTCCTGTTGAGGGCCAAAGAGCTTTTTGCCTTGTAGGGTCAAATCTACCTGAAATAAGTTTTTCAACCAATGGCCCGAAAGTTGCTCCTACCTTATGAGCTCCGGTTGGAAAATATTTTCCGATAAGGGTTACGATTCTTGCCTTTACTCCTGTCAGTTCCGAAGGCAATTCGATGAAATTGACATCCCCGAATGTACCTCCGAATTTTTTAGGTTCGTTTTTCCAAGTAATCCTGAACAGATTGAGGGAATTCAAGTCCCATAAACCGATATTTTTCAATTTATCCTTAATCTTTTGAGGAATCAATTCGGGATTTCTCATTTGTTTATATGTAGGCAGGATAATATGTTTTTCCCTGCATCTTTTAATCGTGTTTTCCAGTACTTTTTCTGTTTTATTCATATTTTAAATATTTTATTTTTGATTAAACTCTTCATTTTGAACCGTTGCAAAATTTGCAACAGTTGAATTTTTCATAAATAATTATATCTGCTGTGCTCCTTTCAAAATTAAACTCATCAAGGCAGCATTTTTCAATTCAATTTCTTTAAAATTCATATCAGGCAAATCAAAACCAATGATTTTCATATTTCCCGTGCTTAATTTTATTGAATATTTATCAAATTGATAATCATAATAATATGCTGTCTTTGTCAAACTGAATTTTTTATTATCTATTTTATATTGAATAATATTTTTTTTGTTTAGATCAAAATAGAATCCTTTGTCAGCTTCAAGAAAAGCATTTTTGTCGAGGAACAAATGTGGTTTTTCCTTGTATGGTGCTCCCGAAGTAGGACAAAATGTGTTGCAATTGCCGCATTCATTGCACCAATCCGCTATAAGCAAGATCTGATGACTTTGATTGACCTCAAAAACATTATCCTGTTTTATTACCGGTTGGTTATTTTTTAACACTATCTTTTCCAATGGATAACTTACAGGATCCGTTTGATATGGGAATAATGCCAGATTGGGACAAACCGTAGTGCAAATATTGCAAATTTCATCGCAATACAAACATCTTGAAGCTTCTTTTATAGCTTCTTCTTCTGTCAAAGTCCTTGTGGTAATACTAAAATCAACAGGGATTTTTGTAGTATGAATATCAACTTCGGAAAAAGACACTTTGCTCTTCATTAATAATAATTCCCTATCAGAAATTTCTTTTTTATACCAATTTACTTCCTTTCGCAATTTTATTTTAGCTTTTGCTATGATTTTTTCCGCAATTTTCCTGCCGTCGGCAACTGCATTTATCACTGTCGAACCTCCTCGTAAAGCATCTCCGCCGATATATACATTTGGGATTTTTGTTTCGTAACTGTTGTGCTTTTTATGCAATAATTGTTCATCCACAAAATCAAGGTCAAGATCTTGCCCGATAGCCATAATTATACTATCTGCCTTGATATCAAATTCGGAACCGGGGATAGGAACCGGTTTTCTGCGTCCGCTTTCATCAGGTTCACCCAATTTGATTTTTGTGCAAAGCAATGCTTTAACCTTGCCTTCTTTTTCGATTATTTTCACCGGTGCAGCGAGTTCCAATATTTTTACACCTTCTCTTTTTGCTGCTATTATTTCATCTATATCAGCCGGCATTTGTTTAACGGTTCTTCTATAAACAATTGTTACTTTTCCTTTGCTTCCGACCAACCGTATTGCAGTTCTGGCGGCATCCATTGCGGTATTTCCTCCGCCGACTATCAAAACTTCCTTGCCCAAATCTATTTTTTGATTATTTTTTACTTTGAAAAGAAATTCCAAAGGATCAAATACTCCTTTTGCATCTTGTCCGGCGATATTGTATTTCCTTGCTTTTTGCGCACCGGCTGCTATGATTATATAATTAAATTCTTTTTGTAATTTTTCAAACAATTGAGAATCCACTTTTTTACCATAATGAATTTTAACTCCTGTTTTTTCAATCGCTTCTATATCT
>JALVEG010000653.1 GCA_027031145.1 Saprospiraceae bacterium
ATCTTAAAGCGGCACCACTTCCGGGCAAACCATTGGCTTTGATGACTTTCAATCCTGCCACTTTGTCTTGTAAAGCACTTGCAGCGGAAACGGCATGCGCATCTTTGAGTTTACCTGCATCCACACTTTCCACACTTACCGTCAGATTCTTTCTGGGTGTTGCTGAAGCCACACCGGAAATAACCACTTCTTCCAATCCGAATGCATCATCTTCCATTGCAACATCTATCACCTTTTTATCTCCAACTACCTTTTCAACGGATTTCATACCAAGATAAGAAAAAACAAGGGTTTCTCCTTTGGCTGCTTTTAATTGATATTTTCCCTCAAAATCGGAAATAGCACCTCTGGTAGTTCCTTTGACAATAACATTCACTCCTATCAATGGAGAATTATCCTGTTTGTATGTAATAGTTCCTGATATATTTTTTAGATTTTCAGTATCATTCTGAGCAAATAATGAAATACTGATAAAAATCAGAATAACAAGAAATAATGCTTTTTGAATTAAATATTTTAATGAGTTCATATTTAATATTTTTATTAATCTATTTTAATAATTTTCTGTAATGACGATTTCCCGTTCCGGATAAGTACTATATATTCTCCGGATATCCAGTTGTATGTATTAATAGTTTCTGTGGTTTTCAGGCTTTTTTTATAAAAAACAATTTCTTGGGACATTGAATTGAAAATTATTATTTCAAAAGGTCTATTTCCATTGTTTTTCAATTCAAAATGATCTTTAAACGGATTCGGATATATCTCTATAGAACTATTGTTTGTTAAATTTTTATTAGAACTTGTTTGCTTTTTGAATTCCATGGTATTTGACCAGGAATCATTTGAATATTTACCTAAAAGTTTAGCTCTGATTCTAAATTGTGCTGTTTTTTCAAATGAATTCAGAGTTATATTCAAAGAATCCCGGGATAATGAATCTGAAACAGTTTTCCAATTTTCATCATCATATTTAACTTGTAATTCAAATGCTTCGGGAGGCAACACAGTGGAATATCGCCAATATACCGTCAGATAAGTACTGTCACTATTCACTTTTGTATCATATATTTCCGGAATAGGCAAAAAATTGATAGTACCGCCATCAATTTTGGAATAACCCCCTGCATTGAAATTGTTTTTGACTCTGTACCACCCGTTTGACGAGCCCCACCAACCCATATTTAGATGATGAAAAGTGGAATTGCCATTTTCAAATCTTACTCCGTCACAAATAATGGAATGTCCGGCACCATTTGTGGCTGAAATAGCAAAAACCACGGGGATTTTATGAACAATACAAGAATCAACTGTTTTCCAAAAAATAGGGGAAGAAGCTGAAGCATATTTGGCATTGAATCTGAAATAGTTCTTTCCCGTACCGGGAATCCGGTTGACATTGGAAGTAGAGCCGGTGTATTCAAAATCCATATCAAGAGCTATTGCTGCATGATAAACCAATAGTCCCAGTGCTTCTTTTTCTTGTTTTGTTGTATTTTTATTATTATATCTGTTCAAAATATGTTCCCAATCATATTGCGTTTCAGAAAAAACTGCTTTGTAATTGCCCTTTGACGAACCTTTATTGTCGTAGTCAATATGTTCTCCCTTACCTTGTACAGGCCATTGATAATAATCCATCATTGTTGCAAGAGATACGGCAACACAACCCGGTGCATAATGATTGGGTGTATAGAGATTGGATACATTTACAATATTCCCGTTTGCATCACGGCAATTGACCTGCCCGAAGAGGGATTTAACCAAAGGACCGATTTCTGTAGCAGGATTTCTTGTTATCAAATCACTGCTTTTAGTGTTTTGATCTACTTCGTTTATTTCTTCAAGAATATTTAAACTTATTTCGTAGATTTTATTTTCGGATGAAAAATCATTTTCATATGAATAAGCCAATATGCTATTATCGATATCAAATGGAGAAATGATGATAAATCCTTGTGGCAACAAATCGTATTCATAACCAATCAGTGTATTCTCCTTGATCAATTTTAAAGGATGTATATCTTTAATGGTAAAATCAATATTTTTATCACTATTCAGTTTAGCCAAAAAGATATCTGCTTTTCTGGTAGCAATATCTACCGGAATGATACGATCCTGACTTTTTCCCATAACATAAAAAGCCAATAATATCACAATCAATAAAAATATCTGAAAGATTTTTTTAAGCTTTAACATCCGGTAAAATTAAAAAAATACACCGGAAGATATATTTCTCCCGGTGTATCTTAATTAGTTATTTATTTTATTAAGATAACTTTTTTCGCAATTGCCTGATTGCCGGCAATTATATTAACAAAATAAGTACCGCTGTTTAATGAATTTAAATTAATAACTGAAGTGTGTTGTCCTTTATACTGATCACCTTCATTTTGAGTATAAATAACTGCACCGTTAATGTTGGTGATGTTTATTTTTATATTTGAGTTTTGTAAAAGTGAATAATCTATTTTCAAATTGTTAGAAACAGGATTTGGATAGATCGAAACACTTGAATTTTCAAACGCAGGATCTTCAACATCATCAACTATATCTCTGAATGCTTCCAATACTTCATAAAACAATTCATCGGTATTGTCCTGACTATCCAATCTTGCTGTTTCGAAAGTAAATGTCATTAATTTACTCTTTCCGTTTCTGTTGAATAATCCCGCATAGAACGGGTTATAAACATAATCCGTCGGACCCAATTTATATATGCCAACTGCATTGTCTGTTATAGCCAAAGCGTCAACATACCACATTGTGGAATATGTCCAGAGCACCGGACTCAATTCGCAGAATCCATTATCGGGAACAACATCAAGCTGAGGTACTCCTTGTCCACCGTCATCGGCTTTTGTTTGAGCAACATACTTTTTAATTCCCATATAATCATAGATAAAAGTTCCTGCGCTAAATTCAGCATCACCAGCAGGAAATGGTGCTTTGCCGTAAACATCATAGAGGAAATCCAATCCCTGTAACCACACAATACCACCTGCATCAAGATATGATTTTAAAGGTGCATTAAATTTGATATCGGTCGAATCGCTTACATCCCAAAGTTTTAAATTCACACCATCATTACCTGTGTACCAGATTACAACGTCAAAACTGCTTAAATAATCAAGATCAGGATAAGTATTAGTTGTTACCGTATTATAGGTGGTAAAAATATATTCATTGTTTGTTAAAGCGGTTTCCAAAACCTGATATCTGTCAGTACCGTTTGCATTATCATTAACCAACAGAATTTCATAATCAGAGGGATCTCCTTGATTGGTTATCGTAATGTCCATCGAAGCAGTTACTCCGGAACCGTCTGCTGCCGTAGCCACAACCGTTACCGTTCCATTTCCATTGCTAACTCCGGTAGCTTTGAGAAGTCCATCTTGGTCAATAGTAGCATTTGCAGTATTGTTTTCCAAAGACCAAACAACAATTTTGTTTGTAGCATCATCAGGTAATACGGCAGCTTCAAACTGAAGGGTTCCTCCTTTTTCATCAATAGTATTTTTGCCTGAAGTTGTACTTAAAGTAATACTTTCAACCAAAATAGATGTAGAAGCAAATTGCTTGAAATATCTTAATCCTTGGGCAAATAATGTATCCAGTCTCCATTGAGCATCAAATTTTCCTGTTTCAGTGCAGAATGTCATTATTTTAGACTTACCGTTTTCATTATAGATAGCACTTGCATATCCTCCAAGATCATATTCTGCAGGGCCCATTTTGTATAATACCTTTGCACTGTCTGTTGGTATCAAAGCATCAGCATACCACATCGTTGCCCACGTCCATAATAGTGAATCAAGAGTAAAAATACCATTTCCGGATTCAACTTCAAAGAAAGGAACGCCATCAGAGTAAACTCCGTCGTCTTTATGAGATTGAGCTACATAAGTGGAAATACCAAGATAATCATATACAAAATCTCCGACCTGAAATGTATCGGGAGCACCTTTATACAGATCATATAGAAAATCAAGTCCTTGCAACCACATCATACCACCATTGTCCAGATATGTTTTCAATTCCGTATTTACGGTATCAGAAGCATTCCACAAATACAAACCACCACTGTCATTTCCTGTGTACCATATTACTACATCAAAAGGATCCATATAATCAGCTGTAGGAGAAGCTCCGTTTTCAACCGTATTAAAATAAGTAAAAGGAAGTCCCAGATCATTTAAAGCTGTTTTTAATGCATCAGCTCTTTCCGGATTTTTGCCATTATCATTTACCAATAAAATCGATTGCGACTGAATTGAAAATGTTGCAAATAGTAAAACAACTGTCAAAATAGTGTAAAGTTTTTTCATTTTTTAATAATTTTTATATTTAAAAATAATTGAATTTTGAACGTAACAACAAACTTACAGATTAAATTTATTTTTTAAAACATTTTTTATTTTTTAATTTTCTTAGAATCAATTATTTAAAGACTTTATAAATTGCTTCAAAATATAAACTTAAATATTGATTATTAAACCAAATAATTAATTGATGTTTAATTTTGTTGGTATTACTTTATTAAATAAATTAAATAATTAAAATTTTTAAAAATGAAATTGATTTATTCTATAATATTGTTGATATTTTTGTCAGTTCAAATATCATTTGCCTGCACAACTGCGGTAATTTCGGGCAAATTTACAAAAGATGGTCGTCCTATGTTGTGGAAACACCGCGATACCTGGGCGATCAATAATAAGATCATGACATTCAATGACGGAAAATACAGTTATATAGCCTTGGTAAATTCCAAAGATAAATCGGGAAAAAGTATCTGGATCGGATACAATAGTGCCGGATTTGCAATAATGAACAGCGCAAGTTACAATCTCAATAACGATACAATAAAACAAACAGGACTTGAAGGCAGGTTAATGAAAGAAGCTCTGCAAAGTTGTGCTACCATTGATGATTTTGAAGCGATGCTCAAGGCAATGGATAAACCGACACGACTGGAAGCTAATTTCGGTGTGATAGATGCCAATGGAGGAGCTGCATATTTTGAATTGGCAAATTTCAGATATACTAAATACGATGCTACAGACCCCGTTGTTGCACCTTATGGATATATCATCAGAACCAATCATTCTATGAGTGGAGAACTGGGAAAAGGTGGCGGATATATCAGATATGTGACTACTGATAATGAGTTTTTGATGGCGATAAAAGAAAACAGATTAACGCCCAAAACAATTGTACAAAACTGTACTCGTAATATGACAAATTCATTGACTAAAGTTGATTTGAATGATTATGATAATATCCCTGCTAATCATCCCACTTATGTTTCTTTTACAGATTTTGTTCCCAGAAGGGGTACTTCTTCTTCGATTATAGTAGAAGGTGTAATCAAAGGAGAATCGACAAAAAATGTTGTTATGTGGACAGTATTGGGATGGCCTCTTGCTTCAGTATGTATTCCGCTTTGGTTGAATGATAAAGTAGAATTGCCCCGGATAGTACAATATGATGATAAGGTAAAAGATTCACCTCTTTGCAATATGGCGTTACAGGTAAAAAATCAGGCATTTTCTTATAAATGGGGATATAGCAGCAAATATTATATCAATGTAAATGCCTTATTGAACGCTGATAATACCGGATTGATCCAAATAGTGACTCCATTTGAAAATAAGATTTTTGATAAAGCACAGAAGATGATAAGTAAATGGAACGATATTCCTGATAACAATGACATTAAAGAGTTTTATAAATGGATAGATGAAAATGTTCCTGAATTTTATTATTCCAATTGGGGAATTAAACCGGGGAATAATTAAATAGAGATGAGTAATGAGAGGTGGGAGATTGTTTTATTGTTCGTTGTTCTGTGTTTCCGGTAAAGTGCGCTTCAGCGTATTCTATGACATAACCAAATAATGTTAATAAACGTTTTTAAAGAAAAAAATCAGAACCCTACTTCTATCTTTGCGCAAAGGAAAATTCTGTTGAAAAGAGAGGATAAATGTTTCTTTTATTCATAAAAACATATCAAATATGAAATTATTCTTTTATCTTTTATCATTTTATATTTATGCCAATAATTATAGTACGATAGAACAAAATATTATTTGTGGAGATTTTGAAAAGGCTTATGATTTAAGCATAGAGACTATTAAACAATTTCCGAAAGCGGATTGGAAAATAGTTGATAATGCCTGGTTGCTTGCCGATACACTACATCAATATTCCGACCTGGGATTGCTATCTTTTGAACTGGCAAGAAGAGGAGTGTCACTTAATTATTTAAAAACATTTTCTTTTTATGAAAAATATCAAACAATTATTGATGAATCATGGAAAGAAGGAAAACTGAAATTTGAAGAAAATTTCAAACAAGATTTTTTAGATTCTTTACTT
>JALVEG010000654.1 GCA_027031145.1 Saprospiraceae bacterium
CCTGAAGCATCAACAGCAACATAGGTTCTGGATATTTGTTTAAACCTTCTATATGGCCAATTCAATCCTCCGGGGCCTGAAGAGCAATCATTTGATACAACCGTTTCATCTGTCCATTCTAAATGCGCATTTGAACAGTTGTCCAATGGCTTTAAGAGTGTCGCATCATCCTGCCAGCAAGCTATTTCCATAGTATCCGGGCAATTAATTGTAGGTGGCATTTTATCAAATACATAAAATGTTGACATTCCTGTATTTAATAAATCATCATTATTATCATAAGCTTGTAAAATAACCATATAAAGTACGCCGAATTCAATTTCCGGTTGTGACAAAGTAACATTTTGATTCATAGGATAAATAATATCCGAACCATCAGCACTTCGTACTTCAAATTTGTAATAGCCACCATTGGCAGCTAAACCATCCTGACAAGCATTACCATCATCTGTCAAGAACATTTCACTTGTAAGTAAAGCTTCGCAGTTTTCGTCTAATGAAATCGATATTTCATCTTCAACGTTTAACTGACAATTGTTTTGTGCAAATAAAGTTGCACCATAAGAGGTGATCATCAAAGCTACGACCAATAGCCAATTCTTCACCAACTTGGGATTTGTAAAATTCGTTTTCTTCATGAGAACCATTGTTTTAAGTTAAAAAATACTGTCATGGGATGTATAGTTCACCAATGCGCATTGGTACATCAATCCCAAATAATTCATTAAAATTTTTGAGTTAAATAAAAAATACATTATAACGGCATAGCCATTACAATCCTATTATCATTGAAAATTCCAAATTAATGGAAACAAAGGTTGGTCTCAATATGTAGTTTTCTTAGTTTGACAAAATTATTATTCCAACGCAAAAATACTTTGCATTAAAATCAATTTAAATAAATTATTGTATATAAAAATACAATACTATTTCTATTATCTGTAAACTTCAGGTTGGATAATTCAGTAATAAATATTTTTTGCTATTATCTCTCAGTAAAAATATGAATATTTATTACTATAATGTATAGTTTTCTTATTATCACATGGCAAATATATGTTTATTATTTATATATCACATATTTTTATTATGGGTATTTTTTAATTTATCTATTTTAGTAATTTGTATATAGTTGTATATCAATATTATATAAATTGCTGTTTTGTAAATAATTTTAATTTATATGGAAATCTCATTTTTTTAATGTGAATATTTAAAAAAAATAGTAGAAATATGAGGTTTTAATAATCTTTTATTTATGCTTTTAGCTTTATGTAGATTTTAAAGAGTTTAATTAATCAAAGATTTTGGTATTGACTTAATATCATTCAATTCGAAATACTCATATTCAGGCTTCTCAATAAATAAATTTCCGGATAAAGTATTCAATTTATTTTTGGAAGCCTCAATCGCTAAATCGGATTTGTCAATTCCTATCCATTTACGACCTAGCAGATGAGCTGATTTCAATGTTGTACCTGATCCACAAAAACAATCTAAAACAATACTATTTGGATTTGAAGATGTTTTAATTATTAAATCCAATAAACCTTGATTTTTTTCTGTTGGATAAGTTGGATATTGAGGATCTTTAAATTCCCAAATATCTTGAACCCGTTTTCCTTTTCGTTCGTCAACATAAATCTTTTTTCTTGGATTACCTGTTGACGACCACTCTAACAAGCCTTCTTTGTCCCATTTTTCTAATGTTTTAACATTTGTTCTCCAATGTCTTCCTTTAGGGGGTAACATACCTTTGAAAGGTTTAGAAGAATTACCATTTTGAGTTTCTCCTGGAGCATGAATTGGAACTGTGGTATAACGCCTTCCGTTTTTATCTTTTTTGGGGAATAATTTCACAATATCTTCCTGACTATACGGTTCTATTGGTTCATTCCAGACGGGTTTATCGGATTTGGAATAAAACAGAATCAAATCTTTAATATTTCCATACCCTAATCTTTTAAAGTTTTTTGGATTACATTTTATCCTTGTTATATCATTTCTAAAGTTTTCAATACCAAAAACTTCATCCATTAATATTTTAACATAGTGACCGATTTTGTAATCGATATGTAAATAAATTGAACCTTGTTCAGATAATAATTCTTTTAATAAAATTAAACGTTTTCTCAAAAACTCAATAAAATCTTGTCCTAAGAGTTTATCTGTATATGCAATTTTCCCATTCTTTGAATTGCTTATTGTTGAAGCTCTTCCGTTTGTAATTGTAAAATTTCCATTGGTAGCAAACGGGGGATCAATATATATTAGTTCTATTTTACCTTTTAAATCTCTATTTGTTATTAAATATTCAAGAGATTTAATGTTATCTCCTTTAATTAATAAATTGTTCATACAAATACTTTTTAAAGTTGATACAAAAATTCACGAAGTACCAATGCACTCATTATATTATAATCACTATACGGGTCAGAAATAGTTTTATACATCTTATTACGCCCTTTGATATATAAAACACCATCCAAAATTGCAATCTTTATTGCTTTTACACCTTTTGTTTCTATTGTGCTAACAGCATCATTGAATTGAGCGTTTTGATGTCCACCAAAATCAGTTAGAAATTTTGCTTCACCGATAACATATTTTCCATTAAATCTTGCAACGAAATCAAGCCCTTTATTATGATGGTAATTTAGGTATTGTTGTGCAAAACCCATCGTTACTTTATCTCCTCCATCCAATATAGCATCATCGCTATTTGCAATAAAATCATTTAAAGACACAGGTTGTATCCCTAATGACTTCCTTCTTAACCAATCTTTGAACATTGGCCCGATTTGTCTATTGGTTTCTTTTGGTTCACTACATTTTTCAAATATTTTTTCTAATCCCATTTCATATAATCTACCACTAATTCTATTTATGGTTTTTGGATTTCTTTCTATAGCTGTTTTATCTCTTTTTAAGTAAGCAATATAACTGTCTTTTATTGGAAATAAATCAAGTTTTAATAGTTCTTTTATTAAAGAAATATTATTTTTCCTTTTAAATTCTTTTTCTACATTTCTCCATATACTCTCATCAATTTCTCTAATCCCCTCAGGTATTGTAGGATAAACTTTAAACAAATCATCAAGATATGATCTTTGATTTGCATATTCAATACTTAATTTAGTCCAATTATTCATTTCAAATTCATTATCGTTTAATTATTTTGTAAATATTACACTTATATCAAATAAATATTGTAATGACGTATAGATATTTTAGAGTTTATTTGGTATTAATTCACCACAAGATATAAAATTTATAAAGTTTAATCTAATGAATATAACAAAAAGGTAAGAATACAAAAATATTATTTAACTTAATTTAGAAATATTTAACGGCTCAAGTAAGAATAAGCATCTTCAAAAAACACTAACACTATATATGATGCACCATTTCATTTACTTTTCGTGATAAACCAACAAAGGTACATCTGTGGTCATAGCAAATTCTTTTGTATGGCTTTTGTGAATTATTTTTTCCCAAAAACTTCTGTGTTTTGTTGCCATAATTACCATATTTGCCTTTTCTTCTTTAATATATTTGCTTATTCCTTCTCTTACAGAATCAGCTTCTACTATACTGACAGAATAATTGACATCAAGATCATCGCTGAGAGTAAATTGAAATTCTTTATCTTTATTTTGTATATGGACAAAACGAATTGATGCATCATATCTTTTTGCAAAAGCTACTATTTTATGTAAAATCCTGTCATCTACTCCATCAAAATCACAAGCATATATAATTTTTTTCAAAGGTTCAAATTTAACTTTAGCAGGAATAAGTAAAACAGGACATTCTGCTTTAGCTGCAACATCTGATGAAATGCCACCAAAAATTTTGTTCAAAAGATTGTCTGAACCGGTAGAACCCATAATGATTATATCATAATCTTTGGATAGTTCAACTAATTTTTCAATAGTAAAGCCTATTTCGATTTTACTGTTCAGAATCACTTTATACCGGTCGGCAACATCCCGGACAGATTCAACTAAACTATTCATACTTTCACGTTTCACATTTTCCAATCCAAGGGATGAATCCAGAATTTCCGGTTGTACAGGATCAAAAGACGGATGATATATATGAATAATATCAAATGAAGTATCAGAATCTTTATATAAATTCAAACCATAAAGCAAAGCATTTTTAGAAACTGAAGAAAAATCGGTTGGAACTAATACTTTTCTCATAGCAATTTGATTTAGTTTATTAATAATCCAAATATACGGAAAATACTAATAAAAATCAAATATTCATTATTATTTTTTATTTTAGCCCGGAGTTTAATTACCCTGAGTTTGATTTATTCAGCGTTAAGTTCTTCTTCTGCTTGCTTAAAACTTGTCATAAAAAGCAGGATTAAACCGATGAGGAAAAAGAATGCTAAAGACAATACACTTGATCTTAAATCTCCTGTTATTTCATTGACAAAACCAAATGCAAATGTTCCTATTACGATTGATAATTTAAGAACAATATCATAAAAACTAAAATATGAAGTTAAATCTTTCTTTTCGGAATCAATTATTTTGGAATAAGATGATCTCGATTGAGATTGAATTCCTCCCAATACCATCCCTACCATTGCTGCAAGAAAATAAAATTGAAATTTGTTTTGAACAAAATATGCCGATACAGATAATGCCAACCAGATCAATACCATAATTATTAAGCCTGACTTGTTGCCCAATTTGTCTGAAATATATGCAAAAATATATGCACCCAATATTGCTACTATCTGTAAGATAAGAATAATAATGATCAATTCATCCGTTCCGAATTTCAATTCTTCTTTGGCGAATACTGTTGCCAGATATATCACTGTTTGAACGCCGGCACTGTAAAAAAATACAGCGAGTAAAAACTTTATCAGATTTGAATTTTTCTTTAGTTTTATGAAAACACCATATATCTCATTAAATCCTTTGATGATCATTTTTTTACTGAATATCTCATTATTCCCTTTTGGCAATCTCTTAAAGGTAATCTGAGCAAAACCAATCCACCATATACCAACCATGGCAAAGCCAAGACGATAAGGAATTGTCGTATTTTCCGGAATTCCAAACAATAAAGGTTTCAAAGAAATAAACAAAATTGCTATCAACAAAATCACACTTCCTATATATCCGTAAGCATATCCTTTGGCACTTACTTTATCGTATTTGTCTTCCGTGACTATTTCCGGTAAATATGCATTGTAAAATACCAAACCGCCTGCTGCACCGATTGTTGCCAGCATAAAAGCAGTAGTTCCCAGCCATAAATCAACATCCCCTGTAAAAAACGATAAGAAAATACATGAAATCGAACCAATATATGTGAATAATTTCAAAAAGAACATTCTTTTTCCACCATAATCTGCAATACCGGATAAAACCGGTGATAATACTACTATTATTAAATATGATACTGATACAGCATAAGAATACAAAGAACTATTTGTGATTTCGTATCCGAAAATATGAATTTTTTCACTTGTCCTTGCTATGAAATATGCGGGGAAAATAGCAGTTGATATAACTAAAAAATAAGCTGAGTTTGCCCAATCATATATTGCCCATCCGTTTATGGTTTTTTTATCATTTAGTTTCATTTGCTATTTTTTCTGAGTCGATTTTTCATTAAAAAGTTCACAAATTAAATAATTTTTAAAAATATGAGGCTATTTATCCTCAATATTTAATATCTTGCCACCCAATTTAAATAAAAATGAATATAGTAATTTTATCCCGGAGCCCTGCTCTGTATAGTACCCAAAGTATTTACAAAGCTGCTACAATGAGAGGACATTTTGTTCAGATAATAGATCATATGTATTGTGATTTGAGTATTGACAAAGGCGCGTTCAAGGTTTTCTACAACGGTTATGAACTCCGGTCAATTCATGCTGTTATACCAAGGATAGGTGCGACAGCTACTGATTATGGTTCATATGTTGTCAGGCATTTTGAACAAATGGGAGTATATTCGGTTTTGAAAGCGGAAAGTCTGTTGAAAGCAAGAGATAAATTTACGTCTCTTCAAATATTGGCTAAAAATAATATACCGATACCTGATACGGCAACAACTAACTTTACAGAAGATCTTGATGGATTTATTGATATGTTCGCAGATCATCCTTTAATAATAAAATTATTGAACAGTACTCATGGTGAAGGTGTGATCAAATCGGAAAGCCCCAAAGTAAGTATTACACTTTTAGAAGCTTTTTTAAAATTAAAGCATAAAATACTTATTCAGGAATATATAAAAGAATCCTCAGGTACGGATATCAGAGCGTTTGTAGTAGGTGATAAAGTTGTAGCGGCAATGGAAAGAATCGCTCAGAATGGAGAATTCAGATCTAATTTGCACAGGGGAGCTGTTTCAAAAATAGTAAACCTGACAAATGAAGAAATTTCTATTGCTAAAAAATCTGCTAGGGTATTGGGATTGCAGGTAGCAGGAGTGGATATTCTCAGATCAGACAGAGGTCCGTTGGTGATTGAAGTGAATGCTTCCCCCGGACTGGAAGGAATAGAAACCACTACAAATATCAATATTGCCCGCTCAATTATTTCTTTGGTTGAAAGAAATTCTAAATATAAATTGTAATGGAGATCAATGACAATATTATAAAACCCGGCGATAATAAAATAATAAAAATCAGGGTAGGTAAACTACCGTCAGGAACACATATCAATATATTTGCCCATGTATTTAGAGGAAAGAAACCCGGAAAAACAATATTGATATTAGGTGGTATTCACGGTGATGAGATAAATGGTATTGAGATCATAAGAAGTGCTATAGAAAAACAATATTTTGATGATCTGATAAAAGGAACGGCTATTGTAATTCCCTTGCTCAATGTCTATGGTTTCATTAATTTTAGCAGGGAAGTCCCTGATGGTAAAGATGTAAACAGAAGCTTTCCCGGTAGCAGAACAGGATCCCTGGCAGCCAGAGTGGCAAATAAACTTACTAAATATATTCTTCCTCATGTGGATTATATTATTGATTTTCATACAGGAGGGGATTCCAGATACAATTATCCTCAAATAAGATATACAAAGTCATGTCCTGAAGCAAAAAAACTTGCTACTGTCTTTAATCCCCCATTTATTATCGAAAAACCTTTGATTCCAAAATCATTGAGGAAAATTGCTAATGACCTCGATATACCTATAATAGTTTATGAAGGAGGAGAATCAACAAGATTGGATGATTTAGCTATTAAGACAGGCTTGAAGGGAATAAAAAATATCTTATCTTATCTAAAGATGACTAAGAGTAAACCGGTAAAGCAAAAAGAAAAACCGATTTTGATAAATAAGACTTCCTGGATAAGATCCAGAGACTCGGGTATTTTCAAGCACTTGGTTGAATCAGGAAATTTTATTCATAAAAATGATGTTGTAGGAGTTCTCAAAGATGTATTGGGTAACTCCTCAAAGAATATCCTTGCAAAAAGGGATGCTTATATCATCGGTCACAACAATGCTCCGGTTGTAAATATGGGTGACGCCCTGTTTAATCTCGGGTGGTATAACGAAAGGGATAAAGTTTAATCCGAATTATTCACCACTATATATGTGTTTCTATTTGCGGAGCACTGTATTCTGTTACAACCTGTCTTTTTCATCATGCCTGTAATAAGCAATCGTAGCTAAAACCGCCAATAAAAATACAGATATATAAACCCACATTGGTATCGGTACTGCATCTCCTTTGGCATAAGAATGCAATCCTGAAAGATAAAAATTGACGCCAAAAAAAGTCATCAGTATCGAAAATGATCCAATAACAGATGCCAGATTGAAAGTATAAACCGATCTAAGCCCTTTGATCATCCTCATGTGAAGTATAAAAGCATAAACCAATATACTGATCAAAGACCAGGTTTCCTTTGCATCCCAACCCCAATATCGTCCCCATGATTCATTTGCCCATACACCACCTAAAAATGTTCCGATACTCATTAAGAATAGCCCTACTGTCAGGGAAAACTCATTCACTGCAGTTAATTCCTTTAGGGTATATTTTATATTTGTTTCTTTGTTTTTGCTTCCGGCTATTGCTATTAAAAATAAATTTATCAAACCCAATAAAGCTCCAAGGAATAAAAAGCCATAACTTGCAGTGATAACAGATACGTGTATCATCAGCCAATACGATTTTAATACAGGTACCAAATTAGTTATTTGCGGATCCATCCAGTTCATTGCAGCTACTATCATGAGCCAGGCAGCTAATACCGAAGTTGCAGCGAGTGTAATAGGTGATTTTTTGACTAATAATACACCAGCCAATACGACAGCCCATGCAATGTAAATCATGGATTCGTATCCATTGCTCCAGGGAGCATGTCCTGCAATATACCATCTAAGTCCCAAACCAAAAGTGTGAAGTATAAAACCGGTAAAAATCAAAATAATCCCGATTCTTACGGGCCATTTTAAATTAAGGCGAGGTCTGAATACTTTTATGAGTAATAAAAGCAGAAGAATAAAACCAACAGTGAAATACCAACCTATGAGTTTATTGAAAATAAGGGTTTTATTATATAGCAATTCAGCTTTTATCTTACTATCTGACGGCATATAATCGGCAGCAACTGATTTTTGATATTTTTTTAATCCGTCCAATGCAAGATCTGCATTGCTCCAGTCATTCTTGGTCACACCTTCTACAACACTTTGCAAATACCAGGGAAGGAAATTTTTGACCAGGACATCAGCATCACCAAAATCCATTTTTGAAGCTTCTTCAGGCGTGTACCATTTTCTTGACGGATCACCTTCTTGAGGATAAATTCTGAGAAAACTTCCTGAGAATATCATATAGATAATATTCATCCTCTCATCAACGTTTATTACCGCTTTATCGAATTTTGATCTTTCTTTTTCCGGTTTATGCAAAGCTTCTTCAATATATCCGGACAGAATATATCCCGTTTTATCATCAAAAAAGTCGATGTAAGCAGCATATTTGCCGGTTCCAATATAATCTTCCAATTCAGGATGACCTATTTTTATCATAGGAATATATTGCCACTGATGCGGAAAAGCCATCATTCCAAGCATTATCTGATCCGGGTTTTGACCGGCAAATTCTTTTTTCTTCGTGACTTTTCTTACCAGTCTTGAAGACATGGTGTTTAGTGGCATAATTCTACCACCTCTTTCCTGTATTGATATTTCACCAAATTTTTTAGCCTGCGATTTGTCAATTATCTTGAATGTATCGGGTAAACTAACTTGAGCAAATGAAGAAGTTGAGATAAATAATATTAAAGCTATTATTGACAGATTGTTAATTCTTTTGACCCTGAATTCATTTATCAGTCGGTTTAGTTTCCTGATTCTTGCCTTTTTAGTAAAAAAAGTTAAGATCATTCCTAATGTGAGAAGAAAATATCCCAAGTAGGTAATTCCTGTTCCCCAGGCATCATGATTTACCGAAAGAATACTTCCTGTCTCATCCGGATCATAAGATGATTGGAAAAATCTGTAACCTTTATAATCCAATACATGATTCATGTATATTCTATAATCCATTTTAATGTTATCTTCCGGATCAATTAGTGTAACTTCCGATGCATATGAAGAAGGGCTGTGCGAACCCGGATATCTCTCCAGTTGAAAATCCCTTAATTTTATTTGAAAAGGAAGTTTTATACGCTTTGAGCCATATGAAACAGCGATATCTGTGTCACCAAATTTCACATGCTGAAATTGTCCTTCCATTCCTTTATTGCCCCAGACATAAACGGTTTTTACGGTATTGCCATCCGAAATATTGAATTCCAAAGCATTGAAAGAAGCCGATTCGATTTTTGAACTCTTTGCGATAGGTATCAGTTTAGCTTTAGGAACATATTCTTTTAGTACAATACTTTCATTTTTCAACATGTACAATGCTCCCGTATTGAAACCGTATTCTTTATTTGCTTCCAGAGAATCTACAGATTGATCACTCATATACATTATAGTATAAGGAAAATCGGTTTTGATTTTCAGGCTATCGTTTTTGGTGTAAATTTTTACATTTGTATCTTCTCCTGAATTGAAACCTATTACAACATCATTAAAAGTTAAAGTTTCTTTTTCTTTCAAAAAGCCTCCTGCACGACCTCTCGAAGTACCGTGAATTAAATAGAGTACGGGAAATCCATTTTCATCTTTTATCAGGGATTCATTTGCATTGGGGATGAATTTGTTTAATGTAATTCTGTATTCCTTGTTTTTGAACCTGATCTTTTTATCAAAACTGTTTTTTCCCAGACTGCCAAAGAGAACTTTGTTCGCAGATCTTAGACTATCAGTTCCATCAGTTGCTACGATCTGAATATGTGTATCATCTGATAATATATAGTCGGAAGTTTCCCCTTCTTTGATATGCATCAATCCTTCGTAACTAATATATCTTGTAATGCCGGCACCTATAATAATTATGATCATTGCCAAATGAAAAATAAAAATCCCGTATTTTACTTTTCTGTACAGTTTAAATTTAAAAATATTTACTATTAATGATAAAGCAAAAAGAAACCAAAGCAATTCAAACCACCAAGACTTATAAATGACTTTTTGCACGGTCATTGTTCCGAAATCATTTTCAATGAATGTTGCAACAGCCATCGCAAAGGCTAATGCCAAAAACAAAAAACCTGCAAATGGTATGGAAAAGAAAAAATTGTATATTTTTTTTAACATTATAATGTATTTAATATTGTATTTTATAAATGAACCACAAAAGTATAACATTAAAGGGTTAATAATGTTATAAATTTGGGAAAAATGTAGTTTATGTCAAATGCCAGCATCAATTTTAAGTGGATACTTTTTCCCCAAATAGTATTCCTTATATTATTTATTTAAAATAATTGAATTTAACACTTCTTAACACTCTCTTCAAAACTTTAAGAAAACCTTAATACTTCTATTTTTAACATTTTCCTTTCATGAGCGTCAAACAGATATATTTGAAATGATATTTACAAAATAATAAAAACGTATGATTATGAAAGCAAATGAAAATTTATTGAGAAAAAAATTAATGGGAATTTCTATATTTTTCCACATGGCATTGATCATTATTGCAATGACTTCATTTATTACGATCAATAAAGATGCTTCAAATAATATAGAAGATCAATATGATTATATGGAGATCAATTTTACTAATAATAGTACATCTTCAGGAATGGCTTCTACCAAAAAGAATATAAATACCAGGAAGGTTGATAAGCCTAAAGCAAGTGATATAGAAGAGGAAGTGAAAAAAATAGAATCACTCGAAGATCCTGAAAGTGAAGTAAAAGCAGAGAATACGGAGAAAGTTAATACTGAAAAAGCAGAAGATAAGGAGATTACTGCATCTGAAACAGAAGGAGAGGGTGAAGAAGGTAAAATGCTGACAGGAAAAGCATTAGGTGAATTGGATTTTGACGGGGACGGAGTATTTGGCAGAAAAGTGATCTATCACGCACCTATTAAGGAACTTGCAGAACAAAATGGTCGTATTGCAATAAATATGGGAATAAACAGAGCTGGAAATGTTGTAGCCGTTGCTTATAATAAAGAAAATTCAACAATTACAGATAAAGATCTTATTGTCAGAGCACTTAAAATGGCTATTCAGTACAAATTTGAAGCGGATTATACAGCTCCTGTTATTCAATATGGAAGATATACCTTTATTTTTGATATTAAATTTTAAAGTCATCTACATAGTGTCTGCCCGAAAACAGACAATTTTTGAAATTCTGATAATTTTTGCTTAGATTTTGATTTTTTTGCAATGATTTGATGCCTTAGTATCAATCACTTGTAAAAAAGTCAAAAGATAACAAAAAGAATCAATTTCAAATTTGATGTGTTTTCGGGCAGACACTACATATATATAAATTTAGTTTTTCATTTATCTAAGACCGGAACTAACAAAAGTTCCGGTTTTTTTATTAATCTATTGTTTTTATATGAACAAAAAGCATAAAAGGTAGTTACTTATTATAATTAATTATCCATTTTAATCTATTAGCTATGGAAGAAATAAAATTACAGAGGGATTATTTAAAGAAATATAACAAACCATTTGTTATTTCGGGTCCGTGTAGTGCAGAGACACAAGAACAACTAATGGAAACAGCTATTGCCTTGGCTGATACAGGTAATGTTGATATGCTAAGGGCTGGAATATGGAAACCCCGTACCAGACCCGGTACATTTGAAGGTATTGGTAAAGAAGGATTGAAATGGATGACAAACGCTAAAAAGGAAACAGGTCTTCCCGTTACAGTGGAAGTGGCAAATGCAGATCATATAGAACATGCATTAAATGCGGAAATAGATGTTTTGTGGATCGGTGCAAAAACCACAGTCAATCCGTTTTCCATGCAGGAAATAGCAGATTCACTTAAAGGAACAAATGCAAAAGTATTGGTCAAAAATCCTATAAATCCTTCATTATCTCTTTGGCTCGGAGCTATTGAACGACTGGAAAATGTCGGAGTTAATGTTCTGGGAGTGATACACAGAGGTTTTACCGAATTTGGAGATAAGATATACAGGAACAATCCGATGTGGCAAATCCCTATCGAACTGATGATGAATAGACCGGATCTTGCAGTGATAAATGATCCGAGTCATATTTGTGGCAACAGAACCATGTTGCAAGAGGTGGCTCAAAAGGCTATGGATCTGAATTTTGATGGTATTATGCTTGAAGTACATCGTGATCCGGATAATGCCTGGAGTGATGCAATGCAACAGGTTACTCCTCAAAGATTTCATGAAATTATCTCAGGACTTAATATTAGAAAAGAAAAAGGAGAAAACCAACAAGCGCCGGAAGACCTGCATGAATATAGAAGAAAGATAGATGAATTGGACAAAGAACTATTATCTATCATAAGTAAAAGAATGGATGTTGTCAGAAATATAGGAAAATATAAAAAATCTCATAATACTTCTGTTTTGCAAAAAGCAAGATGGGAGACTATTATAAATCGTACATTGGAATTAAGTGACAAATTTGATCTTAATCCGGAATTCATAAAGATTATTCTTAAAGCTATTCATGATGAAAGTATCGATATCCAGGAGAAGATATTGAATGGGTAACGTATAGCACAAAAATTGCTTCAAAAATGTCGCTCATAGCTGAGGGCTTTTGCCCACTATTTACTATTTTACCACTAAGTCCACTAATAAGTCCACTAAGAATGTACTAAGTTTTGCACTAAGACGAATATTCTTATTGATTTCTTAGTGTAAACATAAGTGCTCTTAGTGGTTAAAATAAAATAACAAATAAAACAAACTGTATCAATTTTTCTCATTAAATAAGCTGATTTTTTTGTCATTTATCGACATTTTCAAGCATTTTGTCGAAATACTGTCTAAAACAATCTACTGTGTATTGCATAGTTCTATATTTTGTTGTATATTTGCAACATAATATTAATGAACAAAATAAATTATGAACAAATGAATGTAGAAAACACCAAAGCACAAATGAGAAAGGGTTTTCTTGAAATGATAACATTGCTTATGATTTCAAAAGAAGAATCCTATCCTTCGGATATGATAAAAAGGTTGAAAGAAAAGGAGTTGATTGTGGTAGAGGGAACTATGTATCCGCTGTTGAACAGGTTGAAAAATGATGAACTTCTCGGGTATAACTGGAAGGAATCGACTTCCGGTCCACCGCGCAAATATTATTTTATTACAGATAAAGGCAAGGAGTTTTTAAGCGAACTACAAAAGACCTGGAATAATCTGAAAAATGTTGTTGAATCTATTACTAAATAAATAAAAATAAATAAAATGAAAAAAATTGTAAATATAAATTTAGGTGGTTATCCGTTTACTATTGATATAGATGCTTATGAAAAAATGGAAGAATATTTTGCATCATTGGAAAAATACTTTGCAGATTATGAAAATCCGCATGAAATAATTTTTGATATTGAAGTAAGGATGGCTGAATTATTTAAAGAAAATGCAGGAGAACATGCTATTTTATCAATTGCAGATGTGAATAAGGCAATCGAAATACTTGGCACACCTGAAGACTTTTCCAAAGAGGAAATTGAAGAAGAAAGAGAAAATATTAAGGAGGAAAAAGATTATTCCGAGCCAAAAGGAAATAGAAATAGAAATTCTGAATATAGGGTTGGAAAAAAGATTTACAGGGATCCGGACAATAAAATTATAGGCGGGGTTTGTTCCGGATTGGCGAACTATCTGGGGGTTTCTGATCCTATTTGGATTAGATTATTGTTTGTGATATTATTTGCTTCCGGCATCAGTCCGATAGTTTATATTGTATTGATGATAATCATACCAAAAGCAAAAACTACAGCAGAAAAAAAGGAAATGAGGGGAGAGCCCATTGATATCGATACTATTGCCAATTCAATTGAAGAAGAATTTCGTAATATCTCCGATCAATTTCAGGATTTTGCCAGCTCCTTTAAGGAAAAAAGAAAAGACAGACGAGCAAACAGAAGGAAAAGGAGAAGGTATTAGAAATTATTATTAGTGATACACTGTACCTAATCTAAGGCTATTGGCCTTTAGCCTTTTTTATATTTGGCAAGCGGGGACTCCGGACTTTGTTTTTTGCGACATAGCTCTACTAATGTCCTTTTTCCCGCTTCAAAAATAACCTCGACCCTTGCGGTTTTCCCTGTGAAATTCAGTTATGAATATTTCATTAGGGGGGCGGTTGTGCAAAAAAAATCAATTCTAACAAGAGATAATATATTATAATACCGGACGATATGTCGAATCGATTAGAGGGCATCTGTGGGGCTGTAGCGAAGTTTTTGCTACTATTCTTGCTTGATTTGCAGCAAAATATCCGGTCAAATCACCACCGCTTTAAAGCTTATAGGTTTTCGAAAACCAATAAGGTTTGCGGGCAAGATAAAAACACTAAACACTAAAAAAATCCTCCTAATCCTGTTCCAAACAGTTTTACGCCCTCTCCCATTTTGTCACTATTTTTGTTTGCTATCGCAACAAAAATACCGCCAAAATAACTATGTGGTTTTTTTCTGGTTCTACCATAATATCGCCCCTAATGGGGCTTTTTAAACCACCTAACATACCTTTCTGTCAAATAAATTTGACAGTCCAAATATCCCGCTTCAAAACAACGAACGCAAAAACAACGAACACAGGACCATTCCAATATTCCAAACATCTAATCATCCAATCAAGGAAACGCTAAAAAACAAACAGTCCATCCCACTCAATTTTTTGTTTATACTAATTTTAAATTTATGTTACTTTTTTCATTTTGGTAATTTAAACTATTTATTAGTTGGTTATGTTTTTAGTTTTTACGATGTTTGCACTTTGGTTTTTTTGAAAGCCTTAAAATTCTTGTATTTTAATAACAAAATATATTAAAAATGGATAAAAAATTTAATAAATTAATCCTGGATGGTAATGAAGCTGTAGCAAGGGTAGCACAAAAAACAAATGAGGTTTGTGCTATATATCCGATTACACCTTCTTCACCGATGGGAGAACATGCCGATGCTTTTTCGGCTAAAGGAATAAAAAATATCTGGGGAGATATTCCCAGAATTATAGAATTACAAAGTGAAGGTGGTGCTTCGGGTGCTGTTCACGGATCATTGCAGGGAGGAGCTGTTACTACTACATTTACGGCATCACAGGGATTGTTGTTGATGATTCCCAATATGTTTAAGATTTCAGGTGAATTGTTGCCGGCAGTATTTCATATAGCAGCAAGAACAATAGCAACACACGCACTTTCTATTTTTGGAGATCATTCGGATGTGATGGCAACCAGAACTACAGGATGGGGAATGTTGTTTGGAGGTTCTGTACAGGAAGCTCATGATATGGCTTTGATAGCTCAGGCTGTTACTTTTAAAGCTAAAATTCCATTTTTGAATATTTTTGACGGATTTAGAACATCTCATGAAATATCTAAAATAGACGGGCTTGATGATGAGACAATGCGTGAAATGATTCCGGAAGCAGAAGTCAGAGCATTCAAGGCAAAATCTTTAAATCCTGATAAACCCGTTATAAGAGGTACTTCTCAAAATCCCGACGTATTTTTCCAGGCAAGGGAATCGATAAATCCTTATTATAATGAAGTGGTGGGAATTGTGAAGAAGGAAATGGAGAAATTTGGAAAATTAACAGGAAGAGAATATCATGTTTTTGATTATATAGGTGATCCAAATGCAGAAAGAGTAGTTGTTTTGATGGGATCAGGTCAGGGTGCTGTAAAAGAAACAGTTGCTTATCTAAATGAAAAAGGAGAAAAAGTTGGTGCTATCTTAGTAAGATTGTATATGCCATTCTCTATTCCTGATTTTATGGAGACTTTGCCTGCGTCTGTTAAAAAAATAGCTGTTCTGGACAGAACCAAAGAGCCGGGTAGAATTGGAGAACCACTCTATATGGATGTCATAAATGCATTTGTAGAATCAGACAGGGAAATGCCTGTTGTGGTAGGTGGTAGATATGGTTTATCATCGAAGGAATTTACTCCTGGTATGGTTAAAGGTATCTATGATGAATTGACTAAAGATAAACCTAAAAATCATTTTACTATCGGTATCAATGATGATGTGACTTATACTTCATTGGAGTACGATAAGGATTTGGCGCTTGATAAAACCACTATTAACTGTATGTTCTACGGATTGGGTTCGGATGGTACCGTGAGTGCCAACAAAAACTCAATTAAGATCATAGGTGAAACTACAGATAATTATGTTCAAGGATATTTTGTATATGATTCTAAAAAAGCAGGTGGATTGACAGTATCTCACCTGAGATTCGGAAAAGATCCTATAACATCAACATATCAGATATCAAATGCAAATTTTGTAGCTGTACACCAATTCAATTTTCTTGAAAAATATGATATTATTGATAAGGTGAAAAAAGGAGGAACGTTACTATTGAATTCTCCTTACGGAAAAGATGAAGTTTGGGACAAATTACCTAAAAAAGTTCAGGAAGGTATATTGGAAAAAGAATTGGATCTACATGTTATCGATGCAACCAGAGTTGCGATGAAGATCGGTTTAGGTAAAAGGATCAATACAATATTGCAAACATGTTTCTTTGCAATCTCAGGAATTTTGCCAAAAGACGAAGCTATTCAAAAGATCAAAGACTTTATCGTAAAATCTTATTCTCATAAAGGAGACAAGGTTGTAAATATGAACTTTAAAGCTGTAGATAGCGCTTTGGACAATCTGTATAAGGTGGATTATCCTAAGAAATTGACAAGTAATAAAGCAATGGTACCACCTATTTATGGTGATGCACCTGATTTTGTAAGACAGGTTATCGGTGAGATAATTGCCGGTAGAGGAGACGAATTGCCTGTAAGTGCATTCCCTGAAGATGGTACTTTCCCATTGGGAACAACAAGGTTTGAAAAGAGGGATATTGCAGATGAAGTACCGGTATGGGATGCAGATCTTTGTACACAATGCAACAAATGCGTTGCGATTTGTCCTCACGGAGTTATCAGAGCAAAAGTATATGACAAATCATTATTGGAAGATGCTCCTGTCACCTTGAAGCACACTCCAGCCAAAGGTCGTCCTTTTGACAAGGAAAACGAAGTTTATACATTGCAGGTTTCAGTTCTTGACTGTACAGGTTGTAGATTATGCGTGGAGGTATGTCCTGCTGTAAGTAAAGAAAATCCTGATTACAAAGCTATTAATATGACCGATAAGCTTGAAGTAGTAGAGGTAGAAAAAGTAAACTGGGATTTCTTTGATAAAAACCTGCCTTGGTATGACAGAAAGAAAATCAAACCTACCAATATAAAAGCTGCAATGTTTTATGAGCCTCTTTTTGAGTTTTCAGGAGCTTGTGCAGGTTGTGGAGAAACACCTTATATCAAATTGATAACTCAGTTGTACGGAGATCAGATGATCATTGCAAATGCTACGGGATGTTCTTCAATATATGGTGGAAACCTTCCAACTACACCTTATTCTAAAAACAGTCAGGGAAGAGGTCCTTCATGGGCAAATTCACTATTTGAAGATAATGCGGAATATGGATTGGGTTTGAAATTGGCAGCAAATAAAAAAGCTGAAAAAGCATTCTCATTGTTGGAGCAATTGAAAGATCAGATAGGTAATGACCTGTTTGAAAGAATAGTTAGCAATTATGAGGAAACAGAAGAGGAAAAAGAGAATAAAATAAATGATATTGAAGAATTGAACTCTATTTTGAAAGGAATTGATAGTGATGCTGCAAGAGATCTATTGTATTTATCAGATTATCTTAGAAAGAAATCAGTTTGGATATTTGGAGGAGACGGTTGGGCTTACGATATTGGATTTGGTGGACTTGACCATGTTTTGGCATCAGGAGAAAATGTAAATATTCTTGTTCTTGATACTGAAGTTTATTCCAATACAGGCGGTCAAATGTCAAAAGCTACACCTATAGGAGCAGCTGCTAAATTTGCTTATTCAGGTAAGAAATTGTCTAAAAAAGATCTTGGAATGATTGCGGTTTCTTATGGAGATGTATATGTTGCTCAAATAGCGATGGGTGCTAAAGATGCTCAGACACTTAGAGCGATAAGAGAAGCCGAAGCCTATGACGGAGTATCATTAATTATTGCATATTCACATTGTATAGAACACGGATATGATATGGGAGATGGAGCTTCTCACCAGGAAGTTGCAATAGAAACAGGTTTTTGGCCATTGTATAGATTTGATCCTACCAAGGAGCAAGGTAAGAGATTTAAGCTGGACAGTAAACCTCCGGCAAGGCCTTTGGAAGACTTTATGTATTCAGAAGCCAGATTTACAAGAGTCAAGAAGCAGGATCCGGAAAGAGCAGCTATGCTTCTCGAATTAGCAAAGAAAGATATTGAAAAACGCTGGAGAGAGTTGGAAGCAGCTCAAAACTTGTAAGAAGTGATTTTATTAAAATATTAAGGACTGTTCTGGTTTCAGAGCAGTCCTTTTTTTGTTTGTATCTATTTTAAATTGTATTTTTATTAAGTTTATTCATCTATGTTTTCTTAAAATTATTATTTTTACAATTTTTAATGGTTTGGTATCTAATCAGGTAGAATAATTTTTTTATTTCAAAAGAATCCTGCCTGAATAGATACATGGTTTTATTTATTTTTAAGAATCACTTTTTTATTATTTTTAAATATCAGATCATGAAATTATCTAAGAGATTATTATTTATATTTTTATTTTTTACGATAGTGAAATCTTTTACTTATTCTCAGGGTGTTCAAAAACTAAATTTAAGTGCCAGAAAATTTGTTTCACCGGTATATAATGACGATCATGACATTATGGACCATGATTTAATTATGAAATATATCAATCCGGATAAATTGTATCTGCCAGATAGGGTAGAAAGAGCTGTTATCCCTGAAAATATTATAGATGGTAAAGGAGAATTTAAAAAAATAATTGAAAGCAATAAGGTTGCAAATAAGGTCTTTTATGAATTATTTGTCGATGACGGTA
>JALVEG010000655.1 GCA_027031145.1 Saprospiraceae bacterium
TTTAAATCCAATTATATCATCAATTATCTTTATAAGTATTTTTGTTATTTCTTTCTTAGGATTTTTATAATTACTTTTAGAAACTTTTTTTAAATATTCTAAAACAGGCCAAAATGGTACAGAATAATATCCTTCATTATTTTTATCCTTTATGGGTTCTGGATTATTTTTACCTAAAAAGTATCCTTGTTCAAATAAATCTTTAAGCCATTTTGACGATTGTAGTTTATTGAAAAAATAAACAAATCTCGCTTGGTGTTTTAATATATTCGGCAATGTTCCTAATATTTCTTTTGTCGGAGAATCAATTCTTAATATATGTTCCAACCTATCTTCAATGGCATAATAATTCCCTATAATTTTTGATAGAATATTTTCAAATCTTAACCATAATTCATTAAAATCATCTTTATTACGGGGTTCTTTCCATGAACCATGTCTATGAGCATATTTATGAAACTCTTTCGCAATATTATACCATTCTTTAGATAATTTATTTTCTTTAGTGCTTCCCAATAAATTTATGATTGATTGTTTATGAGAAATATGTTTTTTTAATGGCTGTCCACATGTTGAACACACTTCAATTTCCTCTTGTGTTGTAAATGCGAAAATATCTCGTAATCCTCCTTCTATCTCTCTTGCTATATGTGCTATAAGATACGATTTTATTTTATAATCTGAATTTATCATTTTTATACCATCTGCATAAAAAGATGCAATTTCTTCCCCTATATTTTTTAATCCAATATATATTTTTACTTGTTTTGAATTCATCTTTTTAAAAATATAATCTTATCACAATCAATAACAATAATAAACCATTTAATTAAAATATAAATATAGTTATTATATTTATTATACTTAAGTTTATATATAAAAATTTATAACGAGGTTGAAAGCAAATCACAACGCATTTATCCCCCCTCACTTTTCTCAATTTTTACATACCCCCCCTATGCTATATATAAAATAAATTTATGTAGGAATTTGGGTTTTTTATTTTAATAAAAATTATTTTTATTTTTAATAATATGATTAAATACTTCATATAAAAAATATTTTATTAAGAAATCTTAATATAAATTTATTATTTATAAACTAAAGGAAAATAAATATCTGAAATTTTAAAAACTTTGGATCAAGAAAAAAAATGGGAGAATTAAAATGTGTATTTCCATATTGAATCAAAAAACCGGATTTTCATTTTTTGTCTTGATACAAAAAACGAAATAAAAAAAATCAAGACTATATTCATTTATTAAAAGTATTTTAACTCCTTTCGCCTCTAAAATGAATAAGATATTTTAACAACTACCAAAACTAAGAATAGATACTAATCCACAATTTTTCGGCTTAATTCAAAATTTTCTTTTTTAGATGTTAAAAGAATATCTATTTAAGGGAATTAACTTTTAAAGTAAATGTTAGGAAGAATATCATCTAACAAAGTCCCCATAATCTATTAAAACGACCACCATAGCGACCACCAACAGGGTTTATATAAACATAAAAGCCCTTAAATCAATGACTTAGGGGCTTTTGTTTGCGGTCCGGACGGGACTCGAACCCGCGACCTCCTGCGTGACAGGCAGGCATTCTAACCAGGCTGAACTACCGGACCTTTTTTGCTTCTTATTTAGCGAGTGCAAAGATAAGTAATAAAAAATTATATATCCTAAAAAAAGTATGATTTTTTTTAAGAAATTTTAAAAAAGGATAATTTCCTGCTAATTTATATTTTAATGTTTTTTTCATTCAAACACAGATTAACACGAAATTGTATTATCCGGTCATTTAGAATACTTTTTCTCCCTCTGCCGTTTTGTCATACCTGTCTCAATGGTATGATAATTGTCTTATATTTATACCGGAACAAAAAGGTATAAAACTATGGTAGATGATAAAATATTTCAAAATATTATAAATGATGGCGACATTTCGGCAGTATTGGGTATCACAGATGATGAGATAAGTGCTATTGATGTGGAAAATATGCCGGAAGAGTTTCCCGTATTAGCTCTTACAAATTCGATACTGTACCCGGGTATGGTAATTCCAATTACTATCGGTCGTAGCAAATCGGTTGCTGCTATCAATTATGCAGAAAACAATGAAGGATGGATAGTGATATTAACACAAAAAGACAGAAATGTTGAAGATCCCAAATCCGATGACCTGTATCATGTTGGAACTATTGCAAAAATATTGAAGAAACTCAAAATGCCCGATGGTACTTATACCGCTATTATTCAGGGAAAATACAGGTTTTTACTTCATGAATTTACTTCTTTGAAGCCGTTTTTAAAGGGAAAAGGAAATATTTTACCTGATATTTTACCTGAAAAAGACATGGAATTCAACGCTCTTATTGAATCTATTAAAGAACGTGCCCGAAAAATAATAGAAATGTCCCCTCAAATTCCAAATGAGGCGATAATAATGATAGAAAATGTAAAAAGCAGGATCTTTTTGCTGAATTTTTTAGCTTCAAATTTGAATATTCCTATAAATGAGAAACAGGAAATACTCGAAATAAATGATATAAAAGAAAGGGGAAGAAAAATTTTGCATTTGATCGAGAGCGAACTTAAAATGCTTGAAGTCAAAGGTAAAATTGAATCAAAGGTCAGAAAAGATCTTGAAAAAACCCAAAGGGATTATTTTCTAAACCAGCAATTGAAAACAATTCAGGAAGAATTGGGTCAAAATCCTCAGCAAGATGAATTAAATAATCTCGAAAAAAAGGCAAAAAAGAAAAAATGGCCTAAAGAAGTTGCAACAAAGTTTAAAAAAGAACTGGATAAACTAAAAAGAATGCAACCGCATATGCCGGATTATTCGGTAACTCTTAATTATCTGGAACTCCTTCTTGATCTTCCGTGGAATGAATATACCAATGATAATTTTGATCTGAAAAAAGTAAAGAAGATATTGGACGAAGATCATTACGGACTAGAAGATGTAAAAGAAAGAATACTGGAACATCTGGCAGTACTCAAGATCAAAGGAGATATGAAATCGCCGATCTTATGTCTTGTAGGCCCTCCGGGAGTAGGTAAAACTTCCTTGGGAAAATCTATTGCCAGAGCATTGGATCGTAAATTTATACGTATGTCCCTTGGAGGTCTTCATGATGAAAGCGAAATAAGAGGACACAGAAAAACATATATCGGAGCTATGCCGGGCAGAATTATTCAAAATATAAGAAAAGCCAAAACTTCAAATCCGGTTTATATTCTGGATGAAATAGACAAAGTTGGTAATTCATTCAGAGGAGATCCTTCTTCTGCTTTGCTTGAAGTTCTGGATCCCGAGCAAAATACCCATTTTCATGACAACTACCTTGAAGTGGATTATGACTTGTCAAAAGTGCTTTTTATAGCAACTGCCAACAGCCTAAATTCCATTCAACCCGCATTGTTGGACAGAATGGAGATCATTCAGATCAGCGGTTATTCCACGGAAGAAAAACTCGAAATAGCCAAAAGACATTTGATCCCTAAACAATTAAAAGCACATGGCCTGACAAAAAATCAAATTTCTTTTAACAAAGCTGCTATAAAAGAGATCATTCAAAAATATACACGTGAATCAGGAGTAAGAAGCCTTGACAGACAAATAGGAAAAGTATGTCGAAAAATTGCTAAGAAAGTAGCAATGGGAGAAGAATATGATCCTAAGATCACTAAAGAAACGATAAAGGAATTATTGGGACCTTCCAGATTTTCAAGGGATAAATTCACAAAAATATATATTCCCGGTGTTGTGATAGGTCTTGCATGGACAAGGGTAGGAGGAGATATTCTGTTTGTAGAAGCAAGTCTGAGCAAAGGAAAAGGAAAACTAACCCTGACTGGTAACCTTGGAAATGTGATGAAGGAATCTGCAACCACGGCTTTGAGCTTTATCAAAGCCCACGCCAAAGAACTCGGAATAGAAGAGGCTGATTTTGACAATTACGATATCCATATTCATGTACCTGAAGGAGCTATTCCCAAAGATGGTCCGAGTGCAGGAATAACAATGCTGACTGCTTTGGTTTCAGCATTTAAAAAGCAAAAAGTAAAATCCCATCTTGCAATGACAGGTGAAATAACCTTAAGAGGACAGGTTTTACCTGTAGGAGGAATAAAAGAAAAAGTGCTGGCAGCAAAAAGACACGGTATTAAGACCATTATAATGTCAAAAGAAAATGAAAAAGACGTAAAACAGATAAAAGAAGATTACATAAAAGGAATGGAATTTATTTATGTTGATAAAATGCTGGATGTTATAAAATATGCTCTAGTATGATAAAGTAAGTTTTAGTGTCTTATTTCTGGTTTTCTTGCATTTTTTAGTAAGAGTTGATGGATTAAAATACTATTCTAAAGAATAGATCAGCTTCTGCTAAAAGCTTCGGCAGATAAAAAAGTCCCGTAGGGACGACATTATGGTAGAAAAAAGAAATGAAATCATTAAAAGTCCCATCGGGACGACATTATTCATCTTCTTCTAGGTTCTAGCTTGTCCAGATTAGGTAACTGTTTATCATTTGTAAAATATTAGCAATTAGCATTTGTTTCTACCTCTATTGAGCATTTTATAAATATTATTCCTATTTTTGCAACTTTTAATAATTCATCTATAAAATATAATTATGCAAGACAATATTACACAATTACTGGACCAATTATACTCTGAAGCAGAATCATTGAAAGGGATTTCTCTTAAAGACGAACCCCTAAGATTTGATGTTGCTGCTCCTATTATTACCGAATGGGAAGAGTTGGATCGTGAAGTTTTATCATCCAGAGTAGATAAAAGAGATCCAAACAAATTTCTGCAAAGTGTTATTTCCATAGCTGATATTCAGATACCTATTGAAAGAGTGGAAACAAAACAAATATTGGAAGCAGGAATATCTTTTGTTTCTGTATTATTTGCAAGAAATACCAATGGAGATCCTGCTGTTATGTTGAAAGCATATGTGCCGGCAAATGAGAAATATCTTGATTTTGAAAGGATCACGACTACATTATCCAAAACTTATTGTCCCAATATGGGAATAAGCTGGGATCAGTTATGTTCAGATATAAAAACACTTGATATCAAAAATGAATTATATCTTATCGTCAATGAATTTAAAAATGCCATTCAGGAAGTTAAAAACCGTGAAGAACTGGAGAAAAAAGTTCATAAAACAATAGTTAGATACTTCTGATATTACAGCTTAACCTATACAAATAAAAAAAGGCTGTCTAAAAAGATTGTTTTTTGAAAATCAGCTTTTGCCCCAACCCTAAAGGGTGGCTGATTTTCAATGATTTACTTTAGGTTGCCGAGCTTGTCGAGGTATAGGAGTTAGAGGCGAGGTTAGGAAAGAACGAAAAAATAAAATACACCCAGCTTAACAGATAACAAATAAAAAAAGGAACCCGAAAGTCCCTTTTTTACTCCTCATCAAAACTCATTTTTCTCAGACTATTTTTTAAATGTTACAGACCAAATACCTCTTAAATCTCCTTCTTTGTAATTGATCGCTTCATCATTGGGATAATGTTTTTTTATCACATCATAATTTTGTGGTTTTACATTCTCTCCTATTTTACCATGACAATTCAAACAAACTTTTTCTACCATGATCGGAGCATAAAATCTTACTTCACCTGAAGCTAATTGCTTCACTTGTGGTTTGGGTTTTATACTATCACTAACCATTTTTGAAAATTCCGACAAAACAGCCAATTCATCCTGATCAGGTTTGTCTTTTTCATTTCTCAGTTTCAATGTTGTCCTTTTGATTTTTGCATTGTAAACAACAGATAAAGAATCCATCATTTTTTGTGCAACTTTATTACAGGTGTTAATCCCGTTTTGCAAACCTGCTTTATCTACTGCCGCTGTCAATCTTGATTTTAGTGATTTTCCGGTAGATTTTGCAATAAACATTCCCTTTTTTAAATAATCTGATTTTGTTTCTTCAGATAAGTCATCCTTTTTTACATCTGCTTTGATTTCCTGTTTTTCTTCTTTTTTTACCTCTTCTTTCTTTGTATCATTATCACATGATATCATAAATAATAATCCCGTTAGTACTATAGCAAAATAAAATGTTTTTCTGATCATTTGTTTTTTTTTAGTGAAATATTAAAGGAAAAAGAATTTTTCTAATTATTCGTATCTACTAAACAGACATATCAAAAAATTGTTCAGCTCTGTTCTTAAATATTTGGGTATCTACAATAATAATAGTAAATTCGTCGGGAATAAAATTCATACTGATTATGATAAATACTGAAATGTTTAATCCTCAAAGCATTGTGATTGTCGGGGGTTCTGAAAACACATATAAACCGGGTGGAAAAGTACTGGAAAATCTGATAACCGGTAATTATCAGGGCAAACTCTTTGTTGTAAATCCAAAAGCTGACAAGGTTCAGGGAATAAAATCATACAATAATATTTCAGATCTACCTCATGCCGATCTGGCAATTTTGGCAATTCCGGCAAGATTTTGTTTACCTGTAGTTGAAGAGCTTACCGCTAAAGGAACTAAAGCTTTTATTATATTATCGGCAGGTTTTGGTGAATTAAATGAGGAAGGAAAGAAAATAGAACATCAATTATCTGATTTTGCCGGCAAAAATAATATCAGTATACTCGGTCCAAATTGTATTGGCATTATCAATAAAAATTATAAAGGTGTATTTACAACTCCGGTACCAAAATACAACCAAAAAGGAGTTGATTTTATATCCAGTTCAGGATCAACTGCCGTATTTGTAATGGAAGCCGGAATGAAAATGGGAATGCAGTTTTCAAGTATATATTCCGTAGGCAATGCTATCCAAATACAGGTTGAAAATATTCTGGAGTATTTTGATCAAAATTATATTCCGGGAGAAAGTTCAGATATCATAATGATCTATATAGAACAATTGAGCAATCCTTCAAAATTGCTAAAACACAGCATTAGCCTTAATAAAAAAGGCTGTAATATCATAGCTGTAAAATCCGGTTTGACAAAAGCAGGCAGCAGAGCCGCTTCTTCACATACCGGAGCAATGGCAAGTCCGGAGATCGTTGTCGAAACTTTGTTTAAAAAAGCAGGGATTATCCAGTGCTACAGCAGGGAAGAAATGCTTTATGTGGCAGGAGTATTGTTTTACGGTAAACCTAAAGGGAAAAATGTTGCCGTGATCACCCATGCCGGAGGAGCCGGAGTAATGTGTGCCGATGCTTTGGAAAAAGGCGGAATGAATGTACCCGAACTAAAAAATGAAAAGGCACAAAAACTACTTGAAAATTTGCACCAGGGCTCTTCTGTTTCCAATCCAATTGATTTTTTAGCTACAGGCAGTGCTGAACAATTGGGCCTTATCCTTGATTATTGCAATAATGAATTTGATAATATTGATGAATCTGTTGTCATTTTCGGAAGTCCGGGATTATTCGATGTGGATCCTGTTTATGAATTATTATCAAAAAAGATCGATGAAACCGTAAAACCGGTCTATCCAGTATTGCCTTCTCCTGTCAATACTGAAAAAGCTATGGAAAATTTTATGTCAAAAGGAAAAATATTTTTTCCGGATGAATCCATTGTAGCAAATGCAATAGCAAAAGTTTACAATACAAGACCTGTTTTTGAATATGTTGAGAAAAAGATCAAAAAACCCGATAAGGCAATTAAAGATATTCTTAAAAATGCAAAAGGAAGATATCTGACTCCTGATGAAAACAGAAAAATACTGCAATTTGCGGGTATTGATCAAATTGACGAATATATTGTAACATCTTTAGAGGAACTGAAAAGTTTGGATTTTGTATTTCCCGTTGTGATGAAAGCAATCGGTCCTTTGCATAAAACAGATGTTGGAGGAGTAGTTTTAAATATTGGCTTTATTGAAGAGGCAGAAGATGCTTTTGAAAATTTAATGAAAATAGATGGTTGTACTTCCGTATTGATACAACCTATGATCGAAGGGATAGAGTTATATGCCGGAAGTATTAAAGAAAATAATTTAGGACATATAATAATGACCGGAATGGGTGGTATTTACCTGGAAACATTAAAAGATATCTCTACTTCTATCTGTCCGATAAGCCCTAAAGAAGCAGAATATATGATAAAATCATTAAAATCCTATCCCGTATTAAAAGGGAAAAGAGGCAAAAAATCAATAAATTTTTATGAATTTCAAAATATAATTGTAAATTTGTCAGAACTTCTGATTTCAATCCCTGAAATATCTGAAATGGATATCAATCCTTTAATAGCTACCGGCGACTCTATTCTGGCTGTTGATTGTCGAATCAAAATAGAAAACTAATAACAAAACAAAAACCCAAAACGACATGAAAACTCTTGAATTAGATTTTACACAATACAGTAAAAAAGAATGGTTGGATTTAATTGCACGGTCATTAAAAAAAGGATCAATCGAAGATTTTGTCTGGGCTATCGATGATAATGTAACCGGTGAACCTTTTGCACATGCCGATGACCTTTCTAAATATTATTCGCCGGTAAAAAACAAGGTCAACAACAATAATTGGATGTCAGGTATTGATTATAGTCTGGTTTCCAATGATTCATTAAATGAATGTATCAAGCTTCATGCGGGATTTGGTTTACAATCGTTTATTTTGCAGGTAACAAATAGCGGTATTGATCTAAATACATATTTTGGAGGAATAAATATTTTGGAATATGATATTAATTTTAATACAAGTTACGGTGTTGATCTGATCCTGTTTTTGGAACATATTAAGGATTATCTGGAAGCATCCAATCCAGACTATAAAAAACTAAATTTAACGATACGATTACCCATAAACAGACCTGAATTGATACTGGAATTATATAAATATTCAAAAGTCAATTTTCCAAATTTAAAATTTTATTTCAAAACCGAAAGGGAATATTCTTACAATCCCGTTAAATATCTTTCTGAAACCATGAATAATTTAACGGATTATATACAAAAGTCAACAATAAATAAAGAAATATTGGAATGGCTGCTGTCAAGATTAAAGATCCATTTTTTTATGACCGATAATTTTTTATCAAATATAGCAACATTGAGAGCATTTAAAATACTATGGAATAATTATCTTAATGCATATAAAGTAAAACCATTTCCGCCAAATATTATGCTGGGAATAAATCATGATTCTTTTACCGATGATGAAAATGATGATCTTATTGTTACTACTATTCTTTGTATGTCCGGAGCTATAAGTGGCGTAAATTCTATCAATCTTGCTCCAAAAGAACATAATATTACCGATCCTAAAAATACTATGAGATTGATGTTGAATATTCAAAATATAATGAAACTCGAAAGCAATATGGATATTGTTGAGGATGCTTTAGCCGGCAGCTATGCTATAGAAACCGCAACAAATAAATTGGCAACAGCAGCATGGAACAAATTACAGTAAAAAACTAATAGTATTTTTATTACCGTTTCTTTTGCGTTCCTTAGCGTCCCTTAGCGGGAAAATAACCACAAATTTGTTTTCTTTACTATGTTTTTATCTCCCGCCAAGATCGCAAAGGCAACGCGAAGTCTCGCAAAGGAGGTACATTTCATAAAGGAGATTCTTAGACAAAGAAGAATTGTTGTGCTTTACTTTTTGATGACTATCAATCTTATATTGAAACCCAATACGTATTTTTAATACATTTTCCTAAGCGACACTTAGCGTATCCTCAGCGACCCTTTGCGGGAAAACCATTAGAACTTCTGGTCTTATTTACTACAGATTCAGATAATTTAGATATTCCTTTTCAGAAGATAATTCATAAGGTTTTTAACTTCTTTTAATTTTTCTTCCGGTACAGAAAGGGCATGATAGTGTTCAAAGGCATTTCCCATAAGTTCTTCGATTAGATTCTCCGCATGATCTTTAATCTTAAGGTCTTTAAAAATAGCCTTGACTTCAGCTATTTTATCATCCTTTTTCATCAGGTTATCGTTATACAAAGATATCAGCTTAGCTTTTTGATTTGAATCTGCTAGTTCAAGAGCTTTCAAATACAAATAAGTCTTTTTATTTTGTATGATATCTCCTCCTATTTTTTTTCCAAAAATATCCTGATCCCCAAAAGTATCCAACAGGTCATCCTGTATCTGGAATGCAAGCCCCAAATTTAATCCTAAATTATAAAAATGAGCCGCATCCTTATCACTTGCGCCTCCAATCAATGCTCCGGCTTTAAATGTTCCTGCCAATAAAACAGCTGTTTTTAGTTTGATCATCAAAAGATAATCAGAAAGAGAAACTTCTTTTTTATTTTCAAAATCCATATCATACTGTTGCCCTTCACATACTTCAATAGCTGTATCTGTGAACAATTTAAGTAATTTATCCTTCAAAACCAGATCTGTACAACAGTTTAAAATATGTTTATAGGACATGATCATCATAAGATCTCCCGATAGAATAGCGGTGTTTATGTTGTATTTAATATGAACCGTGGGCTCAGCCCGGCGAAGATCAGCATCGTCCATAATATCATCGTGCATCAGAGTGAAATTATGGAACATTTCGATTGAATAAGCTATGGGCAGTGCTTTTTTTATATCTTCTGTGAAAATATTTGCGACAAGTAAACAGGCAACGGGTCTGATCCTTTTGCCTTTCAATTCCATTAAATAATTGACAGGATTATATAAATTAACCGGTTCATTTGTTAATTTTTGCTCGCGGATATAATCCAGAAAAATACTTTTTAATTCTTCAAAAGAATACATCATTTATATTGTCTGTCAGATTATTGTCTCTACTCAGGTAGAATCTTTTTTACTAAAAAAAACACTTTTTTCGCTATATTGCAGCTATTTTTTTTGAACCTTTTTTCTTTTGGTCTTAAAAAATTCAATTAATTCTTTCTCTTTAACCAGTTTCAGGTCAACAAAAGTGCTCATTACGAATTTTTTGATGTCCTGATAGTCTCTTCCTCTTTTATCCGTGTAAACCTTCATCAGTTTTCTTACATAATTCATACTGATTTTGGTAATACTTTGATTGAATTTTTCATTTGAAAAGATGTCCATATAAATAGCAAAGGTTTTGAACATTTCAAAAAATTCATGATAATCCTGCTCAGGAAGATTATTTAAAAATTTAGAAAATCTATTCAAAAGAGAGTGGCGTAAACACCTGTTGTGATTTGACAACCATTCGTGTTCATTATAGTATTTTCTAATTGAATCAATCGTTTCTACTGCAACATAACCTTTTTCATAAACAATATCCATCAATTTGAAAAACTCTGTCAATTCATCATCTATCTTTTTATCTATAAATTGGGAAAGGTTACCTACTGCATCTATTTTGAAATTTGCTTTGTCATCAACAAATTGTAAATAATATTTAAAAAATTCCGTATCAAAATCTTCTTTCTCTTTTCTTAACCTGTTAAAAACACTTATCAGTTTATTGTAATTCGCATCTTTAAGTTGAAAATACATACCCAAAACCAATGTGATTCTGATAAATTCCGGTTCAAAAAGAAATTCTTCTTTATTTAAAAATTTATTTATCTCTGGAATCAATGTACTGTTATCGTGTTCAGATGCTGCTCTGTAAAGCAAAAATTCTTTTAAAACATTACCGTATTTTTTTAATTCCTGAATATTTTGGGGAAAATCGGCTACCAGATAATTGAAGCTGTCAAATTGTTTTTTGTATCTGAAAAAATTAATCTTTCTTTGTTCCTGATCGTGAAATTTATACAGTTTTTGACTTTGAAGGTATTTTTTTACACTCTTATTCTCAATATTATTTAACAGATCAGCAACCCAAATATCCGTACTTAGAGCAAAACCGATTTGAATGGTCTGACCTATTCTCTTTTGTATATATTCAAAATTAGGAGAATTGGCTATATGCAATAAAATATCCTTGAAATGCTCCTGAGGGTAAATATATTTAAAACGATCATTTAGCTCTCCTCTCAAAACGGAATATCCCAATATTCTCGGTAAAAATAAACCTTCAAGATCCTCATCAAGCATTGCTTTCTCGAGGGAGATCAACTGAAGAGGATGTTTATCAGCTACTGTTTTATGAAGATTATCCAACAAAGGTTCAAACTTATTCTGCATTTCCTTATAATCCTCTTCTTCTTCCGTATCCAGATAAGTTTCCAGTTCTTCTGACTCCAACAATGATTTTTTAATGGAATCTAATTCTTCTTTATATTTTTTTGATAATGCTTCCATAATTAAAATTTGATCTAAAGTAAATTTAAAACTATACCTGATAAAGCAACTTTGGCTTTATCAGGTATATTAAAATAACATTATAATTTTCCTTAAAAAAGGATCAAAACAAACACTAAAATGTAACTATTCTTCTTCCTGCTTTACTTCAACACTTCCAACTTTCATCGGTTGGTCAAGACCTGAGGTGACTCTTCGTGCTGCTTCTCTTTCCTGACGAACTTTGTCAAAACGTTTTTGAATTCTGGCATCTTTTTGCATGATAAAATCCTGGTATTGCTTATCTGCCTGTTCTTGCGTTAACGCACCTTTTTTAACACCTTTTTGTAAGTGTTTCCTATATAAAACGCCTTTAAATCTTAATATAGATCTTACCGTTTCAGTAGGAATTGCTCCTTTCATAAGCCAATCAAAAGCTTTTTCTCTATCTACTTCTATTGTTGCCGGAGCTGTTAGCGGATTATAAACACCTATTTTTTCAATGAATCTTCCATCTCTTGGTGCTCTTGCATCTGCCACTACGATATGATAAAAGGGTTTTTTAGCTCTCCCTCTACGAGCCAGTCTGATTTTTACTGCCATAATTAATTTTATTTACTTGGTTAAACCATACCCTGATAATCCGTTAAACGAACACAAGGCTATTAAAAAACAATGTTATTACCGGAAATCCAGGCAATAACGGAGCGCAAAGGTATAATTTATTTTTTAATTATCAATAAATTATACTCTTTTTTATGATAATTTTTCTAAAAAACAAATCTGTAAACCAATTTCACAACAGCATCGGTTGTTTGAGGTTTTAAATACTCTATTTGTTTTATCGGTTCCTCATAGCCAATATTATATACCAGATAGAGATCGGATCCGACTTTTGGTATCCAGTGCAATCTCATATTATAAATCATAACTTCATCCAGATCATTATATTGTGAAAATAATGAAAAATTCAATTTAGTAGTAAAAGCATAATTAAGATAAAACGCTATTTCATTGGTTGTAATGTCTGCTTCGGGCAAACTGACGATATTTAATGTATAATTTGCATTCAAATTCAAATGTTTATTAATATTTACACCAATTGCACTTTCAAAGGTTCGTATTTTCCCGTTATAAAATTCACCCCAATTATATACCAATTCTGTCCAGATCCTGCGCGCCCTGAAAGTTTCAAATTGTATTTCATATTTGTACATCATATATTTTCCTATGGGAATAGAATCATTGTCCGTAAGCCAAAACGGTTCATCAATACGATCATAATTTTGAATAAAATTAAACTCAAAACGTTCACCCGATTTAAAAATAGCACCAATAGGACGTGTTTCATTTGAAAAACTTTCAATTTCACCCGTGGAATGTGTATTGTATAGTGTAAATCCCCATGGTTTTAACAGCAATCGTTTGATACCGTATTTTGTAAACACACGTGGTGATATTCTAAGATACCAACTGTATGAATCAAAATCAATTCGCCTAAGGTATCCTAATTCCGGGTTGAAATTTTTCTGCACAACACCGATTCCCATATAATTATCGATTAAATCATTGGGATAATCTGCATAAATGCGATATGCCATTGTATTGTTTTGAATTGTAAAATTTTCTGTGCTCATAGAAAAACGTGCTCCGAGAGTAAGGTTTTTATTTTTAAGAAAATTCGATGTTTGATATGCAGCATCTATCCCTATTACCTGGTTGGATTTACTACCATCCATTCTATTGGTAAAAATTCCCCCGATAAATGATTGTTTTCCAATATCTCTCTTATATCGAAGAACGGTGTTATTTGTTGTCGGAATGCTGTCAAAAGCTCCTTCCTGAATATTCAGAAAACCAATATTGTTTTTTCCTACTTTTCCAAATAAACGGACGCCGGCAATAATTGGGATTTGTTGACCGTCCTCAATTCCTATTTCCCGTGAATAAAAAGCGTTGTTTCTATCTCCGAGATAAAAATTGAACATATCCGAGCCTTCTAAAAAGAATTGTCGTTTTTCCGGATAGTAAACGCTGAAGCGCGAAAGATTTACCGGAATACGATCAGCTTCAACCTGTGCAAAATCGGTAAAAGTCGTTAAGTTTAATTTCAATGTAGGTGACAGACTTACATTCAGATTTCCTCCCAGTTTCAACGGATAAGTACTTCCCTGATCCTTTTCATACTGCCATCCGGCTAAAGTATAAGGCTTTAATTCAAACTTTTTGGCATAAGCGACATTCCTGATATTTGTTAATCGTCCGGCATTTGCAGCTGAATAAATGGAAAAATCCCTTGACCACCCTTGCCAGAGAGCCTGTTCGTTTTTGGAAACAATATCCCGTTCAAAATTTATCGCCCAGTTCAATACGCTGTCATTCTTAAACTGAAGTGTACTAAACGGAATATACATTTCAGCAAACCATCCCTTATCGGTAATACGGGTTTTCACATCCCATACACCATTCCAGTCCCTGTTACCGTCCTCTCCATTATAGATCTGAATATCAGCACGGGCACCATTGGGATTGATCACAAACAAATAACCCGTACGATTATCATTAAAAGGACTGATCATTATTTGAAAATTATCATCCGATCTGTAATTAAAATCAGTACTCATATTCTTGGCAGTGATTTTTTTTACATCCTTTTGATAACACCAAACCCCTATGTAAAGCGTATTTTTGTTGTAAAGCAACGCAACTTCTGTTCTTTCGGTAACCGGTTGTCCAAAATCCAGATCTCTTTGTGTAAAATTACTTATATGTTGTGCTTTTTGCCATACGGATTCATTCAATTTTCCATCAAATTTTATATCGTTTTCTATGCGCTCAGCCTGAATAGCATCGGGTATAGAGTGTTGAGCAAAAAGAAACTGAGTCCCTGCAAAAAAGGACACCGCTAATACAATCAATAATTTTATATATTTATTTTTAAAATGTTTAGTATTCATGTCAATAACCTTTCTTATTTGAGTTCAAAAGTAGACAATATTTTATGATTGTTTATGTATTTTTATCATAAATATTCAGGCTGTATACTTATGAAATAAAAAAATTACTTGTTGAGTGCGCTTTAGCCCGGATTATTCATGCTTTTATCTTTATGTAGATCTTGGAGCCTCACACAAGAAATTTCTTAGGTGTTAATCTTGTCCTTTTTCCCTGACTCTTCGTTAATCAAACAGTCATTATACTACTGTGCATAACTCCTGTTTGATTGCTTTGATTCAGGAATAAATTCCTGCCATTAACACCTAATTTACTTCATGTGTGAGGCTCTTGGCATAGAAATACGTAGATATATCCTTATATTTCAAGTGTTTCGTAACGCAGCAGATGCATAAAGATAAAAGCAAACGATACCCCAAATTTGGGGTGTTAATTTTTAAACATATTTTCACATAATTTATTAATATTTAGTGATTTAATTCATTATAAAAATTAAAGTGGTGAATAATTCGGGTTAGAGTACTTTATAAACATATTACACAATAATTATCCTGATCAAAGAAGTCTTTGACCCGGTTATTTTATTTTATTTTTTCCCTTTTATTTGATAAAAAACACCTCTATCTAAATTAACAGTTTCTATTTTACCTTCTTCTTCCAAAACATCCAGGTATTTATTGATTTCATTAACATGCATTCCCAAGATTTTGGTCAGATCATCGATGGTACAAGGTCTTCTTAAAATAGTTTCAACAATAGCAGTTTCTATATCACTTCGATATGATTGAAGTTCTTTTCTTTTCGATGAACTGCTGATAATTTCAACATTATCCAATTTCCAAAAATCCACAATTCTTTGTAATTCTTCATGTGTAGCACCTCTTAAACCGGGCATGGTTCCCGGGCGATCCAAAGTATTTAATTGAACGGAATCCGGTTTTATTTTCAGGATAGCTTTTTTTAATTCTGTCAATTCTTCTTCGGTATCATTGTATCCTGGTAAAATGAATATTTCAAGCCACATCTTACCCTTGAATTCCTTTCTAAAATCGATCAATCCCCGAATATAATTTTCTATTGTCAATTTTTTTTGAGGACGGTTTATTTTCCTGAATACTTTATCAGTTGCTGCATCCAGAGAAGGAAGAACTATATCTGCGTTCAGAATGTCTTTTCTGACATTTTTATCATAAAGCAGAGTTCCGTTTGTCAAAACAGCAACAGGTATTCCGGGTTTGTTGTTTTTTATGAATCGAAGAACCTCCCCGATACGAAATTTTAATGTAGGTTCTCCCGAGCCGGAAAAAGTGATGTAATCCGGATCAGGATTGTTTTTGAAATATCTGGTCAGTTCTTCTTTTATTTTATCATATTCAATATACTCTTTTCTTTCCAGTGTTAAATTTGTTGTTTTTCCAACTTCACAATAAACACAATTTAAAGAACAAACTTTTTTCGGGACAAGATCGATTCCCAGTGATATACCCAATCTTCTTGAAGGAACCGGTCCAAATAGATATTTATACATATTCTTTATTTTGTATCTACTTAGGTAGAATCATTTTGAATGAAAAAAATACTTTTTTCGCCATATTTCAGTTATTTTTTTGACGTAGCACCTTTAATAAATTTCCACTATTTACCAGATTTTCATGTTTCATGGTTTTTTCAATATTTCAAAGATATGAAATGCTTGATTCAACAACACCTATAATACAGCCCAATTGATATTATTTAGAATGTGATATATATTCGTGCAAAACTCCTGACAAACCATTATTATGACAGGTAAGTACGCTGAAGCGCACTAACCAAAAAATTCGGTGATGCCACTAAGACCCCCGATTAAAATCGGGGGCTAACCTGATACCACGATGATACGCGGGACCATCAGATTAACACATGACTTCAGCCGTGGGATGGAGTACATAGAACATGCTGTGTAAGTGCTCTTCAGCGTACTTCTGTGTATGTTAATGAATTTGTATAATAATCTTTTATGTTCTATATTATTAAAGGATATTTTAGACAAGAAAAAAGCCCTTAAATCAACGATTTAAGGGCTTATGTTTGTGGTCCCACAAGGACTAACCCCTATAAAATTCAATTATATTTAATTAAATAAAAGAAATAAATGAAAACTCGCTAAGTAATTAATAATCATTATATTATAGTATTTGTAAAAATTCATCAAAGATTTAAAGATTAAATAATGTCGCAATAGATTTAAAAAATGTCGCCATTATGTTGCCATAACTGTTGAAATAGTGTATATTTGTATTACATTAATGATATGATCAAATGAGAAAAGTTAAATACTTTATACTACCTACAAAACGGCATAAGGATAAATATATTTATATTCGATTTTCTAATGGAAGAAAATTTGACATAAGAATGAAAACTCCTTATGTAATAAATTCTAAATATTGGAATGACAAAACATGTAAAGTTCATATCTGGAATGAATATCCTGAAGCATTGCAAATGCAAGAAGATTTAAATAATTTGGAAAAGCATATTATAAATGAATATGATATAATAAAAAATGATGAGGTAATTAATAAAAAATGGCTGGAGGAAACCATTGATAAAAAATTCAATCCTGACAAATATTTATCAACTGAGACCTTATTCGGTTTTATTGAAAATTTCATAAATGAATCAGAAAACGACCCCAAAAAAGTAAAAATAACAAAAAAAGCAACAAGATATGTCTATAAGAGAACCTTTGACCTTTTAAAAGAGTATGCCGGAAAATATGGGGAACCTGACTTTAAAGATGTTGATGCAATATACCTTGAAAATTTCGATGTTTTTTTGGAGAATGAAAAAGGGTTTTCAAAAAATACAATAATGAAATATATTAAGACATTGAAAAGGTTCTTGAATGATGCAAATGAAAAAGGTATAAGCAACTATAAAAAATATAAAAAATTCACAGTACGATTTGAAGATAGCGACAATATTTATTTAACCGAAACTGAAATAAATAAATTATACAATTATGATCTATCACATAAACCAAGTCTTGAAAAAGTTAAAGATTTATTTATTGTTGGTTGTTGGACTGGATTAAGATTTTCTGATCTTAGACAAATCACACAAGATAAAATAAAAGATGACTTTATAGAAATAAAGCAAAAAAAGACTAATAAAGAAGTAATAATACCAATACACAAAACAGTAAAAGAATTACTTAAAAAGTATAATGGAAAATTACCTAAACCAATAAGTAACCAAAAATTCAACAAATACTTAAAAGAAGTTGCAAAACTTGCCGGAATCGATGAACCGTTTAAAAAAACCACATATTACTATAGTAAAGAAATCACAAAGGAATATAAAAAATATGAAATTATAAGCAGTCATACAGCACGAAGAAGTTTTTGTACCAATGCCTATGAAAAAAAGATTCCCATAGTTACAATAATGGCAATATCAGGGCACAAGACAGAAACGCAATTTTTAAAATACATCAAGACAACATCAAGAGAACATGCTGAAAAAATGCTGGAATACTGGAAATCAGAGAAAAATCATTTGCAAGTTGTATAATTAATTTTTTAAATTCCTGCAAAGAATTTTATAACTGCATCCACAAAAAAAATATAATGTATAATACAGAGGCAAAGCGATTAAAAGAGGCTGTATAAACCGTTTTTCTCATATTTTTATATTTGAATCAATCATAGAGAATATAATTCCTTGAGGTCGTAAATTGCATCCTTAAAGATATAGTACGAATATAAGTATTAAAAATACTGTGTTGTATAACAACACAACATTACGATTAACTATTGAATTTAATATACGCTTATAATACATTTGCATTTATTAAGTCATTAAAATAAATGTAATTATGGATATATCGAAATTATTGGATCAAAATCCAAATCAAAAGATCAACATTACTGTAAGTCTTAATGATTTGCATGAATTTGGTGAAAGTATTGCGAAAACAGTTATTGCTAAAAAAGAAGAAAAACTTTATACTCGCGATGAAGTTATTGAACTATTTGGAGTTACTCGAGCAACGTTGTGGAGATGGACCAAACATAAAATTATCAAAAACAAAAAAGTAGGTCGTAGGGTCTATTACCCGGAAAGTGAAATAAAAAGATTGACAACCTTAAAGGATGTTTAAAAATGATTCCTGATAGCAAAGAAACACCAATTCGTTTTTCTGATGAACTTCAAAAAGTTTATAATTCATTTTATAATAAACCTAAGACTATGCGTCAAGTTGAAGTTGAAACAGGAGTAAGACGTGATCACATCACAAGGTATGTTGATACACTAAAAAAAAATAATAAAATCACTATTGTAAACAAAGGAGTTTGTCCAATTACAAATAGGGATGGTGTACAATTT
>JALVEG010000656.1 GCA_027031145.1 Saprospiraceae bacterium
ACTTTCTTGTATCTTATTAAAGTAAAATATAATATATATAGATATTTTTTTAATTATTATTTTGAAAATATGTTTTTTTTATATACCTTCGTCCTTAGGAAACCAAAATTTGAACAAAGCCATGAAAATTAAATATAAATTTATTCTGGTTTTGGCATTGCTCTACAGCTTTTCTACTAATTCTTTTAGTCAGAATTTGCCGTATATGCATTTTAAAATGTTAAAGAATGATACTTTACATTTTTATATGAAAGCAAATGCCCTGCCTCCCGTAGAAATAGTACCGGTTAGTTTTGGTACTTTAAATAATGTTTTACCGGGTAGCGGTAATTCAAACCCTCTGACTTTTCATTTAAAATACATACCTGATAATAATTTTACAGGAAGAGACCATGCTGTTTTGGAATATCGCGGCAATCCCGGAAGTTCATTAATGGATTGGGCAATTAAAAGAACTATAATTGATATTGATGTAGTTAATTCTATTTTAAATGCACAGACCGATATTGCCTTTATAAATACAAATTCATCCGGAGATACAATTGATGTTCTTGCTAATGATAATACTACTGCCGATAGTTTATTTATAGATGAAATATTGAATGTAAATAACGGAACTGCTACACTTACTGATGATAATAAAATAATTTTTAAACCCGATTCAAATTTTACGGGAACAACTTATTTTAACTACAAAATACAAGACGATCTTGGTACAACAGCTTTGGGACATGTGATTATCAGAGTTAATGATCAAAATCTCTCTGCTGACACACTATATTATTATGTAACAAATACTAACATACTTCCAATAGATTTAAATGAACAGGGATTTCAAATCGATTCCAATTTCGTTCCTCAGTTGGGTGATATTGATTTTGGCAATGACCCCGAATTGATCTATACACCGGATGTAGATTCAACCGGTACGGATGAATTTCATTTTTTAAATACACAGGATACGGTTGTTGTCTTTGTAGAGATTTACGATGGAAAAGACAACGGCGGTGTTGTGATTGATGATGATGTTTATACAGGATTGAATACTGAAGTTTCATTTAATGTAATAGATAATGATTACAAGAAGAATTATTTTTCATTAAGTCATACAGATCCGGAGCACGGAACACTGCAATACAACGGACAGGGAAACTTTACTTATACACCTGAGGACAATTTCAACGGAATTGATGAATTCACCTATACATTACAGTTATCATTCAACTATTTTCAAAGTGCAACTGTCAAATTATTTGTTGATAATTTTTACCCGAATGATTATTCTGAATACAATATTTCAGTATCAAAAAATAGTCAGTTGGTTTTGTATTATGATATTCCCATTGACGGGTATTCTTTCAATTTGCATTCCGCCCCTCTTGAAGGTACTGTGGATATCTACAATGAATGGGATACTGTGTATGTAAATTGTGAGGATGTTATTGGCGAACATTTTATTGTTTATACACCCCCGGCAGATTATACCGGAGAAGACAGATTTGAAATAGAATACTGTCCGCCAAATGATTCTTGTATAGTATTAAAAATCGATCCTTTTATTTATGAGGAGCAATCGGATAGTACCTGTGCATGCGCTGCAACGAGTTGTATATGGCCCGGGGATTCCGACAACAACGGTAAGGTGAATACAAAAGATATTTTACCAATTGCTATGTATCTGGGGCAAACAGGTCCTGAAAGAAATTATTCAACTGTAAACTGGCTTGGACTGAATGCTGAAGATTGGGAAATAAATCAAATAGATAACGGAGTTAATTTGAATCATGTCGATGCAGACGGAAACGGAATAATAACAGCAAGCGATAGCATTTCTATATTGGATCATTTCAATAATGTCCACAATATATATTCTGACAGGATAGTAGATGAAGCTGAATATCCTTTGTATCTGATTCCTGACCAGTCGGAAGTGGATTCGGGTGAAGTTCTTACATTGTATATCGTTGCAGGAGATGAAGATTTTCCGGCTAAAGATCTTAATGGCATTGCATATACTTTATCTGTGAACAGCTATTTTGCAGATTCAGCATCTTTGCATCATCATTTTTACACAGATTCATGGCTTGCAAACGGCAGTGCTTCCATGCAAATGTCAAAGCAATACCAAGCCGGACAGGTAGATGCGGCATTTTCACGAATAGGATTTTCAGGAGTTACAGGAATAGGAAAAATCGCCACCTGCGACTTCATTGTTGAAGATGATTTAGAAGGTATTAAAAGAAGTACCAATTTTCAAAAAATCCCTTTTGAAATAACGCTAACAAATATTACAATTGGAAACGGCACCGGTAAAACCGTCAGGATTCCGGATATTGAAACTACTGTTTTTCTTAATTTGAATGGTAATAATCCAGAAAATGATAAATCTCCCGAGATATTAATCTATCCTAATCCAACGCAAAATTATGTAAATATTTTTATGGATGGAAATGAAAATATAGCCGGTTACCATGTTTACAATTCAGTAGGAATGCTGATTGAAAACAAACAAATCGATAACAGAAAAAAACTTGGTCTTGACGTAAGTACTTATGATAATGGTATTTATTTAATAGAAATCTTTACAGAAAATAACAATAAATATATTAAGAAAATAGAAATTGTAAAATAAATTAATCCTATAGAGCAAATTAAATAGTTTTATACAAATTTTGGTCCTAAAAAGTCGTTTCAACATATTTGAAGCGACTTTTTTTGGTGCATTTCATTTTTTCGCTTTATCCAAACTTTGCCTCTAACTCCTGAAGGAGAACCCAACCCGCTATGCGAAAAAATGAAATACACCTTTTTTTCTTTTATATTAAAAAAATCAATATAAATTATGTACTTTTGTTTTCCAAAATAAAATCTGAGAAATTGGCAAAAACAGGAAGCAAAAAAGAAAACAAGATCACACCGTTGATGACACAATATCATCAGATCAAGACAAAACATCCTGATGCTATTTTATTGTTTAGAGTCGGTGATTTTTATGAGACATTTGGAGAGGATGCCATAAAAACGGCAGAAGCATTGGGTATAGTGCTTACATCCAGAAATAATGGGGGCAATGATCTTGAATTGGCCGGATTTCCCTATCACGCATTGGATCTTTATCTACCGAAATTGGTGAAATCAGGTTATAGAGTTGCCATTTGCGAACAATTGGAAAAACCTTCAAAACAGAAAAAAATAGTCAAACGGGGAGTAACTGAAATAGTAACTCCGGGAATAAAAACAGATGAAAAATTGTTGGATTATAAAGATAATAACTTTCTTGCTTCTATCCACATGACTACAAAAGGAGATTGGGGAGTAGCTTTCCTTGATATTTCCACAGGAGAATTTCTGGTCACTCAAGGCAATAAAGATACAATCGAAAAACTAATACAAAATTTTGCTCCTTCCGAGATAATCTATTCCAAATCCTTCAAAAAGCAATACGAAAAGATATTCGGCAACCGGTTTTATACTTATCCTATTGATGAATGGATATTTACTTATGATTTTTGCCGTGAAGGATTGCTTGATCATTTTGAAGTAAATTCGCTAAAAGGTTTTGCAATTGAAGACATGGATTTGGCACAGATAGCTGCCGGTTCTATTCTGCATTATCTCAACAGCACTGAAAACAAGAACTTAAAACATATCCTTTCCATACAGCGAATTTATGATGAAAATTATATGTGGCTTGACAGGTTTACCATCAAGAACCTGGAACTTATTCAACCCCAATTTCACTCGGGAATCCCTCTTATTTCAGTAATTGATAAGACAACTTCTCCAATGGGTGCAAGACTATTGAAAAAATGGTTATTAATGCCTCTAATTTCTCCTGAAGCCATCAATCAGAGATTGGATATGGTTGAGTATTTTTACAATAATAATTATACCGGAGATGATATAAATCTGTATCTGAAAAAAATAGGCGATCTGGAAAGATTGATTTCCAAAGTATCACTTGGAAAAATCAATCCCAGGGAATTACTTATGCTCAACAGAGGGTTGAAGGCTTTGATCCGGATAAAAAACACTTTGGAAAATACTGAAAACAATCATTTAAAAGCATTGGGAAATCAAATCGTTCTTTGCGACGATATCCGTGAAAGGATCACTAAAGAAATAAATGAAGATGCACCAATCGCTGTTTCCAAAGGAGGAGTGATAAGTGAAGGTGTAAGTAAAGAACTGGACGAACTGCGCTATCTTGTCAATCATAGCAAAGATATATTAAATGATATCCTGACAAGAGAAAAAGAAAAAACGGGAATTGATAAATTAAAGATCGGATTCAATAATGTTTTTGGCTACTTTCTGGAAGTAACTCACAGATATAAAGACAAAGTTCCTGAAGAATGGATTCGAAAACAAACACTAACCAATGCTGAAAGATATATAACTCCGGAACTTAAGGAGCTGGAATCAAAAATATTGAGTGCAGAAGAACAAATAATGCAAATTGAGGAAAAATTATTTCAAAATATCGTTTCAGATGTGATGAATTATATCTCCCCTATTCAGCATGATGCTAATATTTTGTCCAAAATAGATGTTTTGATATCATTTGCCAATATCGCATACAAAAATCGCTATACAAAACCGGTGGTAAATGATTCTTTGATAATTGATATAAAAGACGGAAGACATCCTGTTATCGAACAATTTATGGAACCGGGAGAATCTTATGTCCCAAATGATATATACCTCAGCAATGATGACATGCAAATAATGATGATCACCGGGCCAAATATGTCAGGTAAATCCGCTATTTTAAGACAGACCGCTCTTATAGTTTTGCTGGCACAAATCGGTTCGTTTGTACCTGCATCATCAGCTGAAATAGGATTTGTGGATAAGCTGTTTACCAGAGTTGGAGCTTCAGATAATATATCAAGCGGCGAATCAACTTTCATGGTTGAAATGAATGAAACAGCAAACATTTTAAATAATATTTCACCGAGGAGTTTAATTTTACTTGATGAAATAGGAAGAGGTACAAGTACTTATGACGGTATTTCCATCGCATGGGCATTAACTGAGTTTTTGCATGAAAATCCTAAAGCAAATCCTAAAACATTATTTGCCACACATTATCATGAACTTAACGAATTGGAACCTAAATTTGACAGGATTAAAAACTTTAATGTCTCTACAAAAGAGATAGGAAATAAAGTAATCTTCCTGCGAAAACTGGTCACAGGAGGCAGCAAACACAGTTTTGGTATTCATGTAGCACGAATGTCCGGTATGCCCCGGATGATAATTGACAGAGCATATGACATTTTGCATCAATTGGAGCAAAAGATGAGAGACAATGAAAATAGTGAAGAAAATATGGGAAACAAACTTAAAAAGATGCCTGTCCAAAGCGCAATTCAGTTAAGCATATTTGATACTGTGGATGAAACAGCAGGAAAAATAAAAAAAGACCTCTTGGAACTGGATCTGAATTCTATGACACCGATAGATTGTATGCTTAAGCTAAGTGAATTGCGAAAGATAGTGGAAGATGACGAATAGGAGGTGTAAGATGAGGTAATGAAATATATGCAACAACTTAATAATAACAAAATTGTAACAACTCAGTTTGTATATTATCGGGCTAAAGCCCTAATTATTATAACTTATCAAGCTCCGTCAGCTAAAGCAGACTGTAATTTATCACATAATTTTACCGTCTGCTTTACAGACTGTGTGAAAATTGGTTTACCAAATTAATTAGAGACATAATCATTTGCTATCCTAGTTGATTTTCAATGATTTACCTTAGGTTGCCGAGCTTGTCGAGGAATAGGGGTTGGGGCAAATAAATCATTGAAAATCATTTAGAGGGATTTTCACACAGTCTCTTTAGCTGACGGATAATAGAATTCGGTACTGTACCCGGGCTTTAGCCCGATTTATACTACCTGTGTAGACACTTTTAGAGATATTCAGGGAATATGTCAAATAAATTTGACATTCCGAATACGATGTTCAAAATAAATATTAATGAATTAACAAGGTATAAGTTAGGCTAAAAATTCAACTCAAGTCCATCATAAGCAAACATGATATCTTTATCTTTTGGTAAAAGCGATTGCAATTCCTTATATGGTGGAAATTTATGACTCAAATGGGTTATAAATGCTTGTTCAGGATTTATCATATCAATAAAATCCAAAGCATCTTCCAGATCAAAATGCATTTTATGTTTATAAGACGGATGCAAAGCATTTATCACAAGCCATTTTGTCCCTTTGACCAATTCAATCTGATCTTCCGGTATATATTTGGCATCAGTGATATATGTAAAATCACCAATCCGGTATCCCATTACCGGCATTGTACCATGGAGCACTTCCACCGGCAATATTTTTGTATTTTTAATCTCAAAAGGAATTCCTTTCTCTATCTCTGTCAGATCAAATTTAGGGGAACCGGGATATGGTCTTTTTTCAAATGAATAATAAAACCTGTTTACTACATCATCAAGTGTCTCATTTGTTCCAAAAACAGGCATATCTCCTTTTTGATGATAGTTGAAAGGTCTGACATCATCAAGTCCACCGATATGATCATTATGCTTGTGAGTAAGCAAAATAAAATCGATTCCCTCAATATGATTCATCAATACCTGTTGACGAAAATCGGGACCGCAATCAATAACAAATTTAGAACTACCGGTTTCTATATACACAGAACTTCGCAATCTTTTATCTCCGGGATCTGTCGAACTACAAGTCTCGCATTTACAAGTCGGAACAGGAACTCCAAGAGAAGGTCCCGTACCTAAAAATATCACTTTCACTCCTCTTCTTTTTTGTATTTTTGAAAATTCACTATAAGACCGTTTTTTATCAAATTACGATAAAACAATTTGGATTTTTTAGTCAATATATAATCGTCAATTTCTATACGGTCCATCAATTCTAAAATCGTATTTATCCTTGATTCAGTGTCGAAAAATTTATTGATAATAATTATTTTTTTATCTTTTACCAATGCATAACCTGATACAAAATTTCCCTTTTCAAACCTGGTAATATATCCCGATTCATTGAGAATATCCAACAATTTATTAAGCGTGGTTTTAGTAAATTTTATCATAGTCAATTAAATAATCAGACAAATTTAGAACAATTAATAAAAAACAATAATAATATTATCTTAAACTTTGTTATTATTAGTAAATTTACATTGTAATTGAATAATACTATGAACAAAACAAAGTTATTTTTTTTAAGTTTAATATTTTTAGCTTCAATAAATTTTATTTCCGCTCAAAAATTCGGAGGATCTTTAATATTGGGGTTCAATGCATCCCAAATTGATGGAGACAGACTTGCCGGATATGATAAATTGGGATTAAATGCAGGAATAGGAATCAACTATGATCTTAATGATCCGTGGCAAATAAATATAGATTTTTTATTCAGTCAAAGAGGCAGTCAATCCGGACTGATCCCTGATAAATATGAACCATTAAGAAAAATAACATTAAACTATCTTGAATTACCTGTTTATGTATCATATCAGGACTGGTTTATTGAAGAAGGAGATTATTATAAAATACAAGGATTTGCAGGTCTTTCTTTCGGTAGATTATTCAATGTAAAAAACGGATTAAACGATTCTGATTTTGATGAAGAAAATTTTATAAAAAATGACCTTAGTTATCTTTTAGGTGCAAAATTTTATTTCAATAAACATGTGGGTATTTCCGGAAGATATACAAGATCATTATTTAGAATGTACAGACATCCTGATGACGGCAGCAAAAGTTTGCTTGGATATTTCTTAAATTTCGGATTTATTTACAAAATATTATAAAACAGTATCTACTCAGGTAGAATCATTTTGATTGAAAAAACCACTTTTTTCGCTATATTTCAGCTATTTTTCTTGACATAGCTCCACTATGTCTTCAAAAAACGAGCTTCATTTAGCATAAAAATTGAGCTTTTTCATTTCAAAAGCATCCTACCTGAGTAGATACACAAAAAAAATTAATATGAAAAAATATTTATTACTAACGATCGCATTTATTTTTTTATTCAGCTGCAAGCAAAATAAAAACAAAGACGAAATCAAACAATCGGATATCAAAGAAATGTCAGCATACCAACCTGCTGTATCCGATATGGACAAATTATTGAGTAAATATACTGAATTTACATTGACAACGGATGTCAGTAAATTTACAGATGACGAAAAAGCAATGTTGAAACATTTGATCAATGTGGCAAAAGTAATGGATAAAATGTTTTGGGAACAAGCCTATGGCAAAAAGGACGAATTATTGAATAAAATCGATGATCCAAAGCTTAAGCAATATACTATAATCAACTATGGGCCATGGGACAGACTGGATGGAAATAAACCGTTTATAAAAGGAATAGGGCCAAAACCTTTAGGTGCAAATTTTTATCCAAAAGATATGACCAAAGAAGAATTTGAAAAAGCCGATATACCGGATAAAGAAAGTCTTTATACGATGATTAGAAGAGATAATGAAGGTAATCTTCGTTCAATTCCTTATCACAACTTTTTTAAAAGAGATATTCATTATGCTGCTGACCTGTTGAATACAGCAAGTGGCTTTGCTTCTGACCCTGATTTTAAAAATTACCTCAGACTTAGAGCTAAAGCTTTAAAAACAGATGAATATCAATTGAGCGATCTAGCCTGGCTGGACATGAAAAACAATAAATTTGATTTTGTCGTAGGACCAATTGAAAGTTATGAGGATCAATTATTCGGAAATAAAGCATCTTTTGAAGCATATGTTCTTGTGAAAGATATGGAATGGAGTGAAAGATTGAAAAAATTCGCTAAATTTTTACCTGAACTGCAAAGTCGTCTTCCTGTAGAAAAAAAATATAAGATGGAAAAACCGGGAAGAGATGTTGAATTAAATGCTTATGATGTTGTTTATTATGCAGGTGATTGCAATGCAGGAAGTAAAACCATTGCCATAAATCTTCCAAATGATGAAGAGGTTCAGTTGCAGAAAGGAACAAGAAGACTGCAATTGAAAAATGCTATGAAGGCAAAATTTGATAAAATATTATTACCGATAGCAGATCAATTGATAGATCCCGAACAGAAAAGCAAGATCAATTTCGATGCCTTTTTTGCCAATACTATGTTTCATGAAGTTGCACACGGATTAGGCATAAAAAATACAATAACAGGAAAAGGAACAGTCAGAAAAGCATTAAAGGAACTTCATTCAGCTCTTGAGGAAGGAAAAGCTGATATGTTGGGACTTTATATGGTAAGACAATTGCACAAAAAAGGACAGTTGACAGGAGATCTCAAAGATTATTACACCACATTTATGACAAGCATATTCAGATCAATACGTTTCGGAGCTGCATCTGCACATGGTCGTGCTAATCTGATAAGATTCAATTATTTTGATGAAAAAGGAGCATTTACCAGAGATAGTACAACCGGTAAATATAAGATCAACTATGATAAATTTGAAGAAGCAATGGATGCTTTGTCCAACAAGATATTAACATTACAAGGTGACGGCGACTATGATACCGTAAAAGCTTTTGTGGAAAAATATGGTAAAATGAGTGATACGCTCAAGAAAGATCTTGACATGCTTGATACCAAAGGAATTCCCGTTGATGTAGTATTTAAGCAGGGAGCAGAAGTTTTGGGAATATAACCGGAAACCTGTCGATATTTGAACTTTAAGGTCTAATAATATTTATTGCTATTACCGGTTTCGATTAGTGTCTAAATTTATGCGGTGTCTTTTTTGGTAGTATCTAAAAAATCACAACAAATATCTTTATTTATAGCATCTGTTTTTGTGCAGGCACTATGTGGTGCGCTGCGCGAAATAACTATACATATGTACTTGACACTTCATGAACCGGGTTATAAAAGCCACAAATGCACGAATAATAAACGCAAAACGATGATAATCAGCTATGATATTGCACAAATGGAGCCCCTGAAAAAATGACTTTATCATATCAGCTCAGCTATTACTTATCCTTACTCCTCATCAGGAAATACTTCATTGTGTTGCTCATTTACAAGAATAAAAGTTGTTCTTTTGGTTAATTCTTTGAGTTTAGAAGCACCTACATAAGTACAAGTAGATCTAATACCTCCTAAAATATCCTGAATAGTATCTTTGACCCTACCCCTATACGGAACATTTACTGTTTTTCCTTCCGATGCCCTGTATTCCGCAATTCCTCCTGCATATTCTTTCATTGCTTTTTCGGAACTCATGCCATAAAACTGTTTATAAATCCTACCGTTTTTTTCAAACAATTCTCCTCCTGACTCATCATGTCCGGCAAGCATCCCTCCTAACATCACAAAATCTGCACCACCTCCAAAGGCTTTGGCTACATCACCCGGAGATTTACAACCTCCATCAGAAACTATTTGACCTCCAAGACCATGAGCAGCATCAGCACATTCTATCACAGCAGATAATTGAGGATACCCTACCCCCGTTTTAATCCTTGTTGTACATACTGACCCCGGGCCAATTCCGACTTTTATTACATCTGCACCTGCAAGAAGCAGTTCTTCTACCATTTCTCCAGTCACTACATTTCCGGCAAATATAACCTTATCAGGATTTTTATTCCTGGTCCTTTTAACAAATTCAACAAAATATTCCGAATATCCGTTTGCTACATCAATACAAATAAACTTCAAGTCTTTGTTTTCTTTCAAAATAATATCCATTTTCTCTTCATCTGCCTTTGAGGTACCTGTACTTACAGCGATAAAATCTATTATATCTTTATTTGATTTCTCTAAAAATTCTTTCCATTGTTCAGGAGAATAATGCTTATGAATAGCCGTAAATAATTTATATTTTGACAATTCCTTTGCCATATCAAATGTTCCGACAGTATCCATATTTGCAGCCATTATAGGAATACCTGTCCATTCAATATTGCTATGCATAAAATTAAAGGTTCTCTCAAGAGAAACAAGAGATCTTGATTTTAATGTAGACCTTTTAGGTCTTATCATCACATCTTTAAAACCTAATTTTATTCCGGAATCTATTCTCATTTCGTATAATTTTAAAAGTAAAATTATCAAAAAAAATAAGAATTTCTCTAATTATGTTAATTTTTTTGCTGAATTTGTGGCAAATTGTGGCTCCTTAAAAGCTCAGAATTGCATTATCAAAAAAAAACTGATAAATAATCAAAAAATTGTAACTAATCT
>JALVEG010000657.1 GCA_027031145.1 Saprospiraceae bacterium
TCTGATAGGTAGACTCATTCATAATATGGTTTGAAAATACCTGATTCCTCTCCTTCTCCTTTGGTAATTTTATCTTAAACCGGTTATAATTCAAAGGAGAAGGAGGGTGATTAATATTTATGCCATTAAAAAATACTTATTACAAATTATTAACGGTTTTAATCTTATAAGTTGAATTCGATTAATCTTAATCAACAACTTAGATAATTAGTAACTAATCATGGCATAGATGACTCAAATTTTGGTTAAAAAGCACTTGGGATGGCCTCTTCTGTTTTAGATGTTTTATTGATTTTAATATTGCTCCGAATATTAAATTCAGGTATTTTATTGAAATTGGAATCATTTCCGAATATACAAATCATACCCGGACTACCCCTTCCGGTCGTTTTCATAAAAAAATTGTATTCAATTTTCATTTAAACTAATTTTAATAGGTTTGAAAATAAAATTTTAATAAAATGGCACAATTGTTATGATAATATCAAAAGATCATTGATAAATATTAATCAGAACGTTTGCCTTTTTTTCTATTGCTTTATTTACTGTTGTGGGGAAGAATATAATTCAACATTCACATAAACAACATCAAATTACGCTGCAAATATATTATATTTTTTTATAATATGTATATTTTATTTACTTTTTTTTATTTTTTTTTTGAATTTATGATTTAATAGTGGTCAAATAAAATTTCAATTGCTTATTTATTTATTTGGAATTTCATAAAATCTTGTGCAATTTTGTTCTTTCAAACAATAATATTTATGGTAAACAAAGTAATTTTAATCGGAAATTTAGGGAGAGATCCTGAAGTAAGACAATTGGAAAGCGGAACAAAAATAGCCAAGTTCTCTTTAGCTACAAATGAAAACTACAGAGACAGAAATGGGGAATGGCAAAAAAAGACTGAATGGCATAATATAGTTTTATGGGGAAATCTTGCTGAAAGAGCTGAAAAATATCTTCATAAAGGAAATACAATTTATGTTGAGGGAAAGCTAAGTACACGAAAATGGCAAGATGAAAACGGTAATGACAGATATACGACAGAAGTTACAGGATTAAACTATAAAATTCTGGATAAAAGAGAGAATACTGATTCTCAACATATATCTGAAAACAAACCTGCCGAAAATATTGTTAAAGCTGCAGAACCTGATATCAATAATGACGATCCGGTTGACGATTTACCGTTTTGAATATTCACTAAATAAAAAATAAAATGGAATTGGATGTAGATCCTCCGAGTTTGTTTATATCAATTTTTTTTATTGCTTTTTCAGCTTTCAACACAAGTCTGATATTTTCGGTATTTATTCTGTTGGTTTTGATAATATCTTCAGCATTGATATCCGGTTCAGAAATCGCTTTTTTTTCAATTACGCCGGATCAACTCAACAGTCTGAAACTTGAGTCTTCAAAGAAATCCGAAACAATAATCAAACTAAAGGAAAAGCAAAGCAAGCTATTGGCAACAATATTAATAACCAACAATTTTGTGAATATCGCAATAGTTTTGGTTTCTGATTATATATTAAAGAATTTTTTAGCTGATGATCTAATGAGTTCATGGGCATTGAAACTAAAAGAATATTCCGTTTTTTCATCATTTGAAACAACCTCTCTTATAAATATTATAAGTTTTACCATAACTGTTGTTGGTGTAACATTTATCCTGGTACTTTTCGGAGAAGTAATGCCTAAAATATATGCAAGTGTCAATAATATAAAATTGGCAAAATTGATGGCAACACCAATTACTTTTCTCATGAAAGTTTTTAGCCCGGTTAGTAATTTACTGGTTAATTGGACAAATATTGTTGAGCGCAGATTGGAAAAAAACAAAGGTATAGCCTCTGTCGCAGATAAAGATGAAATAAATGATGCTCTGGACATCACGTTAAATTCGGATGATCAGGAACTTGATATATTGAAAAGTATTTTGAAATTCAGTGATGTATCCGTAAAGCAGATAATGAAACCTAGAATAGATGTCGTAGCAATTGAAGATGATATTATTTATGATGAGGTATTGAATATTGTCAGAGAATCAGGATTTTCCAGAATCCCTGTTTTTCATGAGGACTTTGATAATATAGTTGGTATTTTATATGCAAAAGATCTTATTTCCTATTTGGATCAAAAAAGTGATTTCAAATGGCAAAATCTTATAAGAAAAAATATCTTATATGTTCCCGAATCCAAGAAAATAAACGAATTGTTAAAAGAATTTCAAAAACAAAAATTGCATATGGCAATAGTTGTGGATGAATATGGAGGAAGTGCAGGAATAATTACCATGGAAGATATTATGGAAGAAATATTAGGAGAGATCATAGATGAATTTGATGAAGAAAACAAAACTGAATATGTAAAAATCGATAATAAAACATATATTTTTGAAGGAAAAACCCTGTTGATGGACTTTGTCAAAGTATTTGATGAAGATATTGATATTTTCAATAATTTCAAAGGAGAATCGGATTCTCTTGCAGGTTTAATACTTGAGATAAAAGGTGAAATTCCTGAAAAACAGGAAAAAATAGAAGTTGATAAATTCACTTTTATTGTAGAAGAAGCTTCAGACAGACGTATTGAAAAAATAAAAGTTATTTTTAATGAACAGAACATTTAAAATCTTTCTATCTTTTTTTCTGATTTTTCTCATACTCTCATGCAATGACAGTAAAACGGGAATACCTAAACCCAGGACATATCCGAGAGTTGATTTTCCTGAGAAAAAATATGCATTATTCAATCCTGATAATTGCTCTTTTCAATTTGAAATCCCTGTTTATTCCGAAGCTCTAAAGGATAATACTTATTTCAATAATAAAGCTCCTAATGACTGCTGGTACAATATTCTTTTCAAAAAGTTTAATGGAAATCTTTATCTTACTTATTACCCGATTAACAACCGGAAAGATTTTGATAAACTAATTAGTGATTCTTTTACTTTGGTTTCCAAACACGATATCAAAGCATCAGGAAGAAAAGAAATAAAAATCCATAACAAATATGGAGCTACAGGATTGTTGTTCAAAATAGAAGGCAATGTCGCTTCTCAAACACAGTTTTTTATTACGGACTCTACCAAAAATTTCGTAAGAGGCTCCTTGTATTTCAGAAATAAAGTCAATACAGATTCTATGAAAATTATTCAGGATTTTGTTGATGAGGATATTTTACATCTGATAGAAACTTTTAGCTGGAAGTAAAATTTCACCTCCTTCTTTTTTCATATTTATTTTTTTATTATATCTTCGTTAATTCAAATTAAAGATATTTTCAATTGAAATTCAAACCGGGTACCATATTATCTATTTTCAGTTTTTCCATTTCATTGTTTGTTTTGGGATTTTATCTTCTCATCCTGGTGCATATTTCCAAATTGATGAAAATAGTTAATGAAAGGACTCCTTTTATAATTGAACTAAAAGATAGTTTATCTAATTACCAAATAGACGTTTTAAAAAACGAACTTGATTTAAATCCTAATATTTTCGATGTAGAATATATATCCAAAAAAGAAGGTTTAAAGATTATGCAAAAAGAATTGGGACAGAATATTTTGCAGGACAGTACCGTCAACCCTTTGAAAAATATTATCAAACTTAAATTGAAAGATGCTTTTGTCAAAGAAGGGAAAGTAAAAGAATTGACAGATACTCTGTTAACCAGACCGGAAATTGATAATTGTTTTTATGAAAAAGAAGCTGTTTCCAGTCTAAAGAAAAATCTTACTACATTAAATTCTATTTTTCTTATCCTGGGAATTATATTTACTATAATTTCATTCATACTCATTTATAACAATCTTAGATTCATACTACATGCTGACAGATTTATGATAAAAAGCATGGAATTGATAGGTGCCAGTCCCGCATTTATCAAGAGACCTTATGTGAAACTTGCATTATCGATAGGATTGTATTCAGGAGCTATTGCAATAATGTTTCTTTTATTATTACTTTTGTTTTTCAATATCAAATTCAGTATTTTCCAATCATTTCTCGATATCAATATCACGATAGTTATTATGACAGGGATATTTGTTTTTAGCCTGATCGTTCCCCCTTTATTCATCAATTTTCTTGTTGATAAATATTTGAAATTATCCGATAAACACCGATATAGTTAAAATAACTACTCAGGCAGGATCATTTTGATTGGAAAAACCATTTTTTTTTATAAAAAATATCTAAACCTTTTCCCACTCATACCCGATAATATTCCTTTTTTCACGGCTAAATTCGATACCAATGAGGTAAATGTTTTTGAAGTTTTGGTATTTTTCATAATATCTTTTCTCTTTGATTTGTTTTAAGGCATTGCCGGTAGCTTTTTCTGTCAGTTTAAATTCAAAAATAAATACCTTACCTTCGAGTTTGACCGACAGGTCCATTCTACCGAGATTGGTGATATCTTCAGGGATAATGTCCAGACCGACACCGGCGAGGTATGTATATACAACGTTTGCATAATACCCTTCATATTTGTATAGCTCACTATTGGTGAAATTTGTGTATGGAATGGAAGCAAAAAGAGAAAAAAGAGCATCTCTGAATCCATCCAAATCTTCATTTCGCAACATATATAAAATCTTCTTTTGATGTTTTAACTTTTCTGTTGTTTGAGTTGTCAAATAGGTAATAAAGAGGTTATTTAGGGATATACTTATTTCTTTATTTGGAATAGCCAATTTGTACTCTATTCCAAAGATATCTTCAATCCTTTCGGTAATTGTCAAATATCCGGTTTGCCATAATAAAGCCACCAATTCTATTCTTTCAACATCAAAAGTATTCAATATTTCTTCATTAGCAGTAAAATTTTCCAATTCCGGAATATAATAATTTTGAGTTTTAAGCATATCTATCAGAAAAGAAGGATTGCCTGTTTCCCACCAATAATTTCTAAAATCGAAATTTTTACGTATAAAAAGCAAAATATCAAAAGGATTATAAACCTTATCTCCGAGATAATAATATCCATTATACCATTTTTTCACTTTTTCCATATCCGCACCTTGCAAATGTTCACTGAAAACGGTTAATAAGTCATTGTGAGTATAACCGCAGATAGTGGCAAATTTTTCATCCAAAGTGATATCTTCAAGATTGTTCAATCCGCTAAACAGATTCATCTTCGAGAATTTACTAACTCCGGTAATAAATACGAATTGGATATAAGCATCATTATCTTTTATCACACCGTAAAAATCTTTCATCGCATCACGCATTTCACGGGCAACTTCTTTATCAATAATATTATCAAGGATAGGTTTATCATATTCGTCAATAAGTACTACTACTTTTTGATTGTATTTTTCACTTGCTTTTTGAATTAGTTCTTTAAAGCATTCTTGAGGATCAGATGATAGACAATTGATACCAACAGCTTTTTCTGCATCTTTCAGAGTGCTATTCAATCTTTTATTTAGTTTTTCAATATTATTAATAACTCCCGATCCCATACTTATTTTTAATACAGGATACTTTACATCCCAATCCCACTTATCATAAATATACAATCCCTTGAAAAGTTCTTTATTTCCTTCAAAAATCTCTTTGAGTGTATCCAAGAACAAGCTTTTACCAAAGCGACGCGGACGAGATAGAAAATAATAACCGGCTTTTTGAATCAAACTGTAAGCAATCTCGGTTTTATCAACATAGACAAAGTCTCCTTCAATTATTTTGCTTAATGTTTGTATTCCGATTGGTAGATTTTTCATAAAAAATGCTTTTGAAATGCTAATTTACTAAAAAACAATTATATTGTCAAACGGTAAATATAATAGGTGTATTTCAGCAACTATTCTTTTACGAATTTTACAATGTCAATAATATTATTTTCTTTATCATAAAACAGAATGTAATAAATCGACTGTTGCAATGGTGAAATATCTATACTGTCTTTATACTTTCCAGAATTAACCTTTTTCCCTAAATTATTCACGATTTTGTATTTAGCAATAGTATTTATATTGGTTTTGATATTTAAAATACTATTTGCAGGATTCGGAAAGATATTAACCAAATGTTTTTCTGCATTTATTTCATCTATAGCACTTGTAGAACAAACTCCCGGATCCGTAATTGTAATTTCCAAACCACAAGTATCTTCATTCGTATCATTTATGGCAATGATAACATCACCTTTACCTGCGCTTCCGGGTTCAATCGCAAATGTAGTAGCATTTCCATAATCTGCATTGGATGGCTCAATCGTATAATTGGCAGAATTTACGTTATATTTTCCTGCAATGTTAAATCCTGTTGGATTAAGATCAAATAATATCTTATCATCACCGGCAAAATTCGGTGTATTATTATTATCACATCTAATATTTGACAAACCTGCATCAGTCATCTTGCAATCAGGAGAACAGGAGCCTTCATTGACAATAATAAATCCATAAGTACATAAAGTATCCGACGTATCCTTAATAGTAAAAAATATAGTATCAAGTTGAGCAGAACCTGAAAACAAAGTAAATAATGTAGTATCTGCATAAGAAGCTGTTTGCGGTTCTAAATCTCCATTATCAGAAAAAATAGCATAACTACCTTCCAATTGATTACCAATAAGCAACAAGGAAAATGTCAAATAATCATCAGCAGGATCAAATGATGTTTGATTGTCATGACATTCGACATCTCTAATATCAACATCTGCAATAATACATGGACCAAGTGAATTTAACTCCCCTTTAGTATTGAAAGCAATAGTCTGAACCCATGTACTATCTATCAATTGCAATGAACCGCTCAATGGTGTTTTACTTGTTTCGGAAACGAGAATATCCACACTGGTTTCCCCCTCAGCCTCACCGTCAACAGCGGTAAAACTACCTTCATAGCTCAATAATTCCAGGGTATTGCCACACTCACCTATCAACGCCATTCCGTCAGGAGAGCCATTCTGAATCGATGCAGGTTCCCATACATAATAAGCGCCTCCGTCTCCAAAAGTTATAGCCATATTATCCAAAGTTTCTTCGTCATATTTTTTCCCATTTTTCCCATTGTAAAGGACAATCTTATACTTGTTTATAGAGTCCGGCTGTGGGTCACTGATAAACACTTCAACAAATTCATTTTTGTCACTACCTGCATTATCATAATGAAATTCATTAATTCTCGCATCAGCATTCACGCAATCCGAACAAGTACCCGGATCCGGAATCGAAAAAATAAAACTACAGCCATCATCGTATTCTATACTTGCAGGGATATCTCCTTTACCTGCACTACCCTGATTCAAAGAAAAACCTGTAGATTGATTAAACAATGCCGTATCAGGTGAAACGCTAAATCCATCAGCAACTTTGACGGAATATGACTCAAATGTAGAACTTTCCACCGGATTGAGAGAAAACGAAATATAATCATCAGAAGGATCCATATTAGTACCGTTGTCATGACACAATACACTGTCAATACCTGAATCCGTAACAGGACATCCCGAATTATAAACTGTTATCATTATTTTATTGGAACTTAAGTTTGCACAAATATTACTATTGATTATTTCATCCAATAATTCTGAAAACTTCTTTCCTGCAAAACTATTCAACATTAAAGAATCATCCTTTGAAACGCTAATACCCTGCACATAATATGTTCCGGGATTTATATATCTAAAATCAGAATTCTTGTCAATAGCCTCTATCACTTCATTTTCCATATTATATGCGATAAAAGTATAATAAAAACCGTTGGGAGGTGGTGGCACATCATCATATATACCAGCTCCTGAAGGTTTATGGCTTATGGTCATAGCATAATTAGCCGGCAAGGCTGGAAAAGTCGAAGAAAAACTACTTATTCTGACAAAATACTTTTTACCCTCAACTAAACTCACTGAAACAGTAGGTGATATCGAAACAGTACTGCTACCGGAAGACTTTACCGCATTGGTTTTAATCATATTATAACAAAGATTATTTTCATTGTATTCTGATTCATAAAAGTTGAGAACCAGTCCAAAAGCACCTCCAAGCTGGAAAGTATAATTTCCGTTCTTTGTAACCTGAAATTGATAAATATCATAAAAAACATCGTTACCATTGGCAACAGCACATGAGTTAACATTTTTATATACCAGATAAGAAGGTAAGTCACCTGCTGTCACAGAACCGGTGAAACTGACTATTTTATTACCATAAACAGGTTCCAGAGGAAGATTAAGTCTCTCGTCAATTTCACCATTATTTTCTCCAACAACATTTGTATCGGGAACAAAAGAAGTACCAACTGCTTCACAAGTAGATTCTATTATTATATCATGGTTATTGATA
>JALVEG010000658.1 GCA_027031145.1 Saprospiraceae bacterium
AAAGTCATTAATATTTTCATTTACTTCAATACTCTTTTCCCAGGTTTTTCCTCCATCAGTGGTTTTAAATAAAATTTTTTGTCTTTTTTTTATAGCATATCCTAAAGTTTCTGAAAAAAATTTCATTTTGCTAAAATTTAAATCTGCAATTTTTGACCAAGAATTTCCACCGTCAATGGTTTTAAATAATCCATCTTTAAAATAACCTTTCCCACTTATATATCCTATATTTTTGTTAATAAAATTTATGCTATTCAAGTCTATATACTGTTCAATATATTTGCCATTATTCGTAGATACCCATGAGGTGCCCCCATTTACACTTTTATAAATATATCGACTTTGACCGGTAGAACCAATGTTTCCACCCGTAATGCTATACCCTAAGTTTTTATCGACGAATTCAACTTTTTTTGTTTTAGTATTATCTGAAATATATCCAAGATTTTTCCAGGTAACACCTTTATCTATAGTTTTAAATAAATTATTTCTAACCAGAGCATACCCTGTTTTAGGAGTTAAAAAATCAATTTGATCAATATCAATATATGTGGGAGAATATTCTCTCCATGATTTACCTCCATCAATTGTTTTAACAATCCTCCCTCTATTTCCAACAGCATAACCTGTATTTTTATTAAAGAAATATAATCCATAAACATTACTAAAATCTCTTCTTACATTTAAAAAACTAACCCATTTCCAATTATCTCCACCATCTGTCGTTTTTAATATAGCACCATTTTTTCCTCCTACAAATCCCACTTTTTTATTAATAAAGTTTATTGTATAAATTTTATCTGATATATTTGGGATTTCTTTCCATGTTTCACCTCCATCTTCCGTCTTAAACAATTTATCATGCTCCCGTGAAGCAAAACCAAGATTATTATCAACAAAATATATTTTTATGAATTCTGACGGAGTTATAGAAACCTCTTCTGTAGCATACCAATTTATACCTCCGTCAATTGTTTTAATAATCTTTCCGTTTGAACATCCTGCATGACCTATTTTTCCACTTACAAAAAAAGTGGTATTAATGGTTTCATTTGGAACATCTATTTTTTCCCAAGCATTTCCACCATCAAAAGATTTTATGATTTTATTTGAACTTGAAATGATGATTGTATCACTATTTATAATATTAATAGTATTTAAATTCTGATTAATTCCAATATTAATTTTATTCCATGTACTACCATTATCAACGGTTTTTAAAACCAATCCATTTTTACCTATAATAAATCCTAATGAATCATAAAAAGCAAAATCTGAAATGATATTATAATTATAATTATTAACCGTTTGTTTTATTTTCCAAGTATTCCCAGAATCTGTAGTTTCAATTATTTGGTTACCAGTAATAATGTACCCGTGTTCAGCAGATACAAAATGAATATCCAAACCTGTTTGAAAAGAAGGCGTTGGGTTAAGTAATTCCCATGAAGTTTGAGCAAAGGAATTAAATGAAATAAAAATGAAATAAATAGTAAATCGTAAATAATCTTTCATGGTTTAATTTTTAATTAATGTAACTTGACATTTTATCTCAAAGTATAACTATAACTTTTAAGGTTTATATTTGATAAATTTTTATTAAAATTACATCAATCCCGCTTCCCTGATCTTATCTAAAAATTCCTGTTCGGTCATAATATCAACAGTACCCAATGCCTGAGCCTTTTTCAATTTTGAACCCGCTTTTTCACCTGCTACCAAAATATCAAGATGCTTGGACACGGCACTTAGGTTTTTTGCTCCGGCTTTAGCGGCAAGTTCCTGAGCTTCCTTTCTTTTCATTTGGTGCAATGTACCCGTAAAAAGGATGGTTTTATCTTTAAAAACAGCATTTTCCACTACCTGAACCGGCCTGTCTTCTTCTGTTTGCATGGTATTTACTCCCAGTTCCTCCATTCTCTTAAGAACAACGATATTTTTTTCGTCTTTAAACCACTCTATGACCGACTCTGCAAGGCTGGGACCAATATCTTTGATACCTGTAAATTTTTCTTCATCCCAATTTTGCAGTTCCCAAATTGTTTTTATATGCTCTGCTATCAGTTTAGAAGCTTTTTTACCAAGATGTTTTATGCTTAGGCTATGAAGAACCCTCCAAATAGGATTTTTCTTAGCTTTTTCAATAGCATTTCGCAGGTTTTCCACTGATTTTGCTCCAAATCCTTCCAATTGCGAAATCAAAACATAATCAAGATCATAGAAATCAGAGAAATCTTTAACCCATTTCATTTCCCAGAATTTTCGTACATACGCTTCTCCAAAACCATCAATATTCATACCGTCTTTGGAAACATGAAATATTAATTTTTGCAAATTCACCTGCCCGCAAACACAATTTTTGCAGTACCATGCTGCTTCATCTTCAGCTTTTTCCAATGGCACTTTACTTTCCGTATTATTTATTGGACAAAATTGAGGAAAGGACACAGGTATCTCTTTTCCGCTCCTAAGCTCTGACATGGATTTAACTATATAAGGAATCACTTCTCCTGCTCTTTCCACTAATACTTTATCTCCTATTCTTAAATCTTTTGATCTGATAAATTCTTCATTGTGAAGAGTTACGGATTGAATAGTAGCACCTGCTAATTGCACGGGACTAATTTTTGCTACAGGTGTTATCGTTCCGAATCTTCCTACCTGAAATTCTACCCTTTCCAGTGTTGTTACCGCTTGTTGTGCTTTGAATTTGAATGCTACCGCCCATCTGGGGTGGTGCATAGTCGATCCGCATTTTTTATGAATTTCAAACGAATTTACCTTGATTACCATTCCGTCTATTTCAAAAGGCAATTCATCTCTTCTGTTTTCCATGTCTTCACAATACTCAATAGCTTCATTGATACCTTCACAGGTTTTTATATCTTCATGTGGCGTCCTGAAACCGATATCATGCAAAAAATGCATACTGTTCAAATGAGTACCGAATTGCTCCAGTCTGTCATTACCATTTGCATCAACAGCATAAGTAATCTGATACGAAATTACAAATAAACCCCGTTTTCTTACCTCTTCGGGATCTTTCATTCTTAAACTACCGGCTGCAGCATTTCTCGGATTAGCAAACAATGGTAATCCGTCTTCCTGACGTTGTTCGTTGATTTCCAAAAACTTTTTTTTGCTTATCAATGCTTCTCCTCTGATTTCCGCTTTATGAATTCCCAATTTTGAAAAAGCCGCTTTCAAAGGTATTGAATAAATAGCTTTGGTATTTGGCGTAATATCATCACCTGTGATACCGTTGCCACGTGTTGCTCCTCTTATCAAATAATCATCTTCATAGACCAATGCCACTGTCAGTCCGTCATATTTGGGTTCCACAGAATATTCGAGATTTTCATCAACATTGATTTCCGCAAGTTTTTTCACCTGGTCATCAAAATCCTTCAATCCCTCTTCATCATAAGTGTTTTCCAATGATAACATAGGCGTCAAATGCTTCACTGTAGCAAAATCAGATATTAAATCACTGGATACTCGTTGTGTAGGTGAATCCGGAGTGATCAATTCAGGATGTTGTTCTTCCAGTTTTTTCAATTTATTAAACAACATATCATAATCATAATCCGAAATAACCGGATTGTCCTGAATATAATATTTCCATTCATGATATCTCAATACCTCCCGAAGGGATTCTATATTTTTTACATCAATATCATTATGAAGAAATTTTTGCGACAGTTGAAAATATTCTTTTTCTTGTTCGGGAGTATATCTCATTATTAAATGTTTTAACAAAAATAATAAGTATTTACTCAAGTAGGGTGCTTTTGAAATGAAAAGTTCATTCTGATTTACATTGAATCTGCCAGATGAAGCATATTTTTTGCTTTTTCACAATACAACTTTCCCCTGTGAAACTATTTTAGGCTTCACAGGGGTATAACGATACAAAAATAAATATTACTTTTTTATTTTTTATTTTCCAATTCTTTAAATTTTTCAAGTCCACATTCCAAAAAAGCTTTATATGCTTCCACATCCGGAGTATAAGCATGTGGTTTGTTAAGAACTTTTTGGTCAGGACTTAAAAGCACATAATAAGGTTGAGATATTTTATTGAAATGCATACCTTGAAATTCAGCCCATTTATTTCCTATTGTTCTCATCTTTTTTTCCATAAATTTAGAATAATATGGCTTCTCAAGTGCTTTTCTGTCATCAACATACAATGAAATTAAAACATAATCTTCGTTTATCAATTTGAAAACTTCATCCTGACTCCATACATTGTCTTCCATTCTTCTGCAATTGACACATCCATATCCTGTAAAGTCAAGTAAAATTGGTTTCCCTTCTTCTTTAGCATATTCCAGTCCTTCATCAAAATCATGGAAACAGTTTATATTTAAAGGACAATGTTTCGGATGTATATAGCTATGGCCTGCCGGAGGAGCTAATCCTGAAAGCATATTAGGAGTAATAAATGTTCCGGATCTTTCGCTTACTCTGAATCCTGTTGCAAAATAGATAGCAAAAGCCACCATCAAAATCCCTAAAACTTTTCTGGTCATTGAAAGTTTTTGTTTTGGCGGATCAAGCGGAAACCGTATCAATCCAAATAAATATGCTGCCATAGCAAGTGCTATCAAAACCCATAATCCTACAAACAATTCATAAGGCATTATTTTCCATCCCATTGTTAAGTCTGCAATTGAAAGAAATTTTAATGCTAAAGCAATCTCAATAAAACCGAGAATCACTTTAATTACATTCATCCAACTACCTGATTTAGGTAAAGAATTAAGCCAGGTTGGAAACAATGCAAATAAAGCGAATGGTAAAGCCAGTGCGGTAGAAAATCCAAGCATTCCAAATAGGGGACCGGCAGGAATACTGCCAAAAATCGTAGGCCCTCCTCCTGTTGCTGTTTGTACCAATAAAGTACCTATAATAGGACCGGTACACGAAAATGAAACCAAAGCTAATGTAAATGCCATAAAAAAGATCCCTATCAAACCTCCTTTATTTGCCATTGAATCTGATTTATTCGCCCATGAACTCGGTAAAGTAATCTCAAAATACCCAAAAAACGAAATAGCAAATATTATAAATAAAATAGCAAAAGAAATATTGAACCAAGCATTTGTTGATAATTGATTAAGTGCATCAGCACCAAAAATACCTGTAACAGCCAATCCCATTATTACATAAATCACAATGATCGAAAGACCATAATAAATTGCATTTCGGATTCCCTTGGCTCTTGTTCCTGATCTTTTGGTAAAGAAACTTACCGTCAAAGGCACCATTGGAAATACACAAGGTGTTAAAAATGCCAACAATCCGCCTACAAAACCAGCAAAGAAAATAACCCACCAGTTACTGTTATTCTTATCATCTTGCGGAACATCTATCGTTCCACAATCCGTATTAATATTATTCAGATCAAAGTTGTATTTTAAATTAGGATTTGAGTCATCTGCCGAACCGGTTATTGTTGCCGGAGATTCTTTTTGATCTTTTTCATCGGTTTTGCCGACTATTGCCACTCCTTTCTCCAGATCAAAAGCAAAATCCTCTTCCAGAAAAATACATCTTTCATCATCACAGCTTTGATAACCTATATATCCTTTTAATGGTTTTGATTTATCTTTCACTATGATTTTTTGTTCAATCACGTATGGTTGATCCCAAAGAAATTTTTTAACCACTACACCAAACATATCGTCTTTACCTTCTTTAAAATGTCCTTTTTCCGTTGGTTTGTCTACTAACTCAATACCATCTTTTTCTTCATAGTTTACAGATGTGGGAACAGGACCATTGTCTTCGGTATACATGGAATATACGTCCCAGCCTTTATCCATTGTAGCAGTAAAACGCAGGATCATTTCTTCTTCGCTGATCTTTTCAATTTCAAAATTCCAGTTGACAGGAATTTTGTTTTTATCTTTTTGAGTTATAGATTTATCTTCGGTTTTATTGTTATTGCCAACCGGTATTTTGTTTTCAATACCCGCTGTGTTTTCAAAGGATTGATCTTGATTTCCAACACTTGCTGTTTTATTTTGTTCCTTAACAGACTCCTGTTTTTGATTACCAGAAGTTGTTTTTATCTTATTTTCCTGCTCTTTTTTTTTAACAGGTTCATGGGATTCATAAGCTCTATCCCATTTTGCAAAATCAAATTTAAAATCTATATCTGTCGGGGGCAAACATCTGGTGTCATCACAAGTCATAAATGTAATATAACCGGTAACCGGTTTTGATTTATCAAGAACTTTTATTCTTTGCGTAAAAGTTGCTTTGTGATGGAATTTTTTAATTTGCATGTCAAAAACTTTATCA
>JALVEG010000659.1 GCA_027031145.1 Saprospiraceae bacterium
TGTATTTTTTGTTTGGGAGATCGCTTCATCCAAATCTGCAATATCCAAATCTTCTATTTTTGTACCTGTTTTCAATGCATCTTCAAACGATTTAGAACTTTCTTCTGTCAATTGTTTATAAAGTTCTTTAAATTCAGGATTTGAATAATTTCCAATTCCTTCCTGATACGGATCATCAATACCATAATAAGCCAGCAAGTATTTTATCGAATTAGTATGTCGCAATTCACTCTCGGCTATATTCTTAAAGATGATGAAATCCCATTTTTCGTACATGTATGAATAAACTTCATGTGCAAGTTTTTCTTCTTCACGCATTTTTACCAAAGCGTTTATTTCTTCCTGTGTCAAAACCGAATCATTTTCCGGTATAAGTATTTTGCTCTCTGCAAAACTATTTCCAAAACTCAATATGAAAATCATAAGTGAAGCAAAAATGATCTTCAAATTTTTATCTAATGTTTTCATGTCTTAAAATTTAAATATTTTTAATTAATTTTTTATTTCACCCTTATTACGTTTATGAAAAATGTTTATTTCAAAATATTTTATTGTATCTACCTGAGTAGATACTTTTTCATAAAAAAAAAGCCCGGTTGTATCAGCCGGGCTTAATTTTTTAATGATTATCTTTATTTTTTACCTGTCTTGTAGAGAAAATACTTTTCTAAGCAGGTCAGTAGTTCTGGCTCTGATATTTGTTCTTATATCCAATTCTTTCTTTTCCACCATATCAAAGACTCCGGCAAGGGCTTTTTGAGTAACATAATCGTCAATCTGCGGATTCATTTTTTTGACAAAAGGAATATTGTTATAAGTATTGACTGCGTCCGCCCAATAATCCACTGCTCCGAATTTATTCAGGGATTGCAGTATTACAGGATGAAATTCATTATATAATTTATTGTATGTAGTTCTGTGCAAATATTGGGTAGCTGCATTTTTTTCTCCCATTAGGATATTCTTTACATCGGTAAAAGTCATTTGTTTTATAGCATCTACAAAGATTGGTTTGGCTCTTTTGACGGCATCTTCTGCTGCACGGTTGAGTTTCAATGTTATTTCATCTTCCACTTTATTGAATCCGGGGATGATCCTTAACTTTTCAACTACTGTTTGGGCTTCTTCGGGCAAAAGTATTTTGTATTGACTTTTGTAAAACCCGTCGGTTTTTGATAAATAATCAACACCGGATTCAATTCCTTTATTCAATGCCTGTTTCAAAGCGTTTGCTATATCGGTATTTGTAATTCCTGTATTCCCTGCACTATCCAGTACTTTTTGCAATGTCGCAGCATCGCATGAGATTAATGTTACAGTTATCAATAATAATAGTATTTTTTTCATGTTAATATTTTATTTTCCTATGTTACTTAATTTATCTTGTATCTCTTTAACTTTCATCGATTGTTGGTCAATTTGATCTCCCAAATCTTTTTGTGCAGCTAGATTTAGCTCAATATCACTTTCAGCCTTTTTTATTTTATTTTTATACATTTCAATTTTTTCATGTAGCTTTTGATTCTCTTTTTTTGCACTCCTCAATTTTTTATTCAATTTTTCAAGCCGGGCTTCTTCATCTTTAAGCTGGTTTTCTACAATATATCTTTGTACATAGACTGAAAACTCATTTAACAGATCTTCTGCCCCGAAATATTCATCAGGAAACTCTTTTTTACTTAAAAAGGCTGTTCCCAGATCAAAACATAAACTGATTTTTGTTTCAGTACCAAAATCTGAGAATTTCGCATAAACATCTATCGGATCTCCGGATTTAATACGATTAATTCTTACTCCTGTACTATAATATTCTTTTGCTTTACTGTTTTTTTTAACTTTACCATATTCTTTAAAAAATTTTTTCCATAGTTTTGCAACTTCCTTTTTATTGATATCCTGAACACTTGTTGTAAGACAGGGTTGCATGCCAAAACTGGTATTTTCTTGTTTTTCTACAATTTGAGCAAATGAAAATGAAGGGAAAATTAAAGTTATTAAAAAAATGTAAATGGTTTTCATCTTATTTTATTTTTAAAATTATTAAAAACATATTCAAATCTAATAAATATTTATATAATAAATCAAATTAACAGGATAAATAGTTTCAAATAGTCTGTTTTTAACAATAAATTAATATTATTTGCAACTATAACGTTTTTCATAACCAATAATAAAAAGGAATATAAGAAATAAATTTATTTATTAATAGTAATGGATTTTAAACGTAATGTTTGTAAAAGATTCTAAACGGACAAGTATATTGTGTTTTTTTGATAAAAATTTTAAAAGATGAAAAGAATAAATTTTCCGATAATTGTATTATTCTTTTTAAGTTTATTTTCATGCAATAGGGAAGATGTTATTAATAAAGACTTAAGTTCTTTTGAACCAATCTCTCCTGAATATTTTAAAAGAGCAACAGTTGTCGGAACAATTACCGATATAAATAATAATCCGATTGCCAATGCAGAAGTAAACTATAGTGAAAAAAGCATTTTTTCTGATGAAAATGGAAATTTTCAAATAAAAAACGGTATTTTCAGTGATAAAGGAGAATTGCTGGAGATCAAATCATCCGGATTTTTTAACCAATATGCTTTGATAAAACCTGAATTGAATAAAGTTACACAGACAAATCTCATTTGTCAGAAAAAAGATAATGTAATATCGATCAACTCAAACAACGATTTTGAAAAAAGCTATTATAATTCAAAACTTAAATGTAAAATTTCTGCTAACAGTTTTATCGGCAAGGATAATAATCGCTATGACGGAAAAGTTAATTTATTTGTAAAATCACCTTTTTTAAATTCTAATTTTTCATATAATAATCCATCTTTTGGAATGCCTGAATCAAATAAAGGTATTGGACCGGATAGTCTTGAAACGATTATATTTCCGGATTTCTCAATGTTGCTGAGTTTCCGGTCCGATTCGGGTGATGATTTATTATTAGAAAATCCCGCTATTATTGAAGTTGATTTTGATTACTTGCAATGTACTTGCCCTGGAAAACCGTATTTATGGAGATTTGATATTATTACAGGTATGTGGCAGGTTGAAAGTTCCGTAAAATTAGAACAGCAGAATAATAAATATATAATTGAAGTTAAAAGATCAGGTTATTATATTGTAGCCCAATATGATTTGCCAGTTGTGTCAATTGAAGGAGAAATTAAATACGCGGATGGTTCTCCTGCCGGTTCTTTAATTGTAGAGATTTTGGATAAAGAGCATAATTATTTATTTCAAGATATTATTTTTACCGATTTTGAAGGCAGGTATTTTTCTTATGTATATCAAAACTCGGATATTGTTTTAAGAATCACAAATTGCGACAATGAAAATTCGGATTTTCCATTGGGGATTGTGAGTTCGCCTATAGTAAAAGATATTGATTTGCCGATAGATTTCGAAGATGTCAATTCTATAATTATTGATCATATTTACAATGAGAATGGAGATGTTGTCAATAACGGATTTGCCGGAATCTTGGATAATATGTTTTTATCCAAATATTTTTCAATACCCGATGATTCTTTAGGTTTAGATTTGAATTTACATGGTTGTGTTTCTGTATTGACATTATATGATCTGGATAATTTACCTGATGTGAAAAAATCCGATGAAATTTTTCTACAACCAAATCTAAGTTTTAACCCTGCTGATTATCCTACGGTGTATGATGTGGATGAGTATGTTTACATTAATATAGAAGGAGAAAATAAATTCTTTGATTCTTATCCGTGGGTTGAAACTGATGGTTCCGGTTATAATATCGTAAATAATAATTTTGAAGAACAATTGATTATATCTTTTTATCACGATTTTGTTACTGACAATTATATTGGACAGATATGTGTAGCTAAGCTTAAAGATAACGGGCAAATTGATGTAAACTGTTCAAATGAAGATGTAATATTTAATATTGACGAACAAGCTGATTATATAACCGGTAGTTTTATTGATTCCATTGAATATAATGATGGGATGAAAAAAATAGAAGGATATTTTAAATTTTAGAAGAATTAGTAACTGTGCAGATTGAGAAAATCATATTAGGATGTAAATCAGGTGACGAGAGAAGCCAAAGGGAACTGGTAAATCAGTATTCCGGATTGCTTTTCACTCTGTGTAGAAGATACGCAAAAGATATTAACGATGCTAAAGATATATTGCAGGATGGATTTATCGAAATATTCAAATCTATCAAAAGTTATGACCCGGCAAAAGGAGGATTGGAAAACTGGATGAAACAAATAGTTGCCAGAACCGCTATAAGAAGATACCGGAAAATGTATATGGTACGTGAGACTTATGATAAAAAAGTTGATCCTTATATGAGATATGAATCAAGCATTATTGATAAAATGGAGATTGAAAAACTGCTGGAAATAATAATGACTTTACCTTTTAAATATAGACAGATTTTTAATTTGTATGTTTTTGAAGAATACAGTCATAAAGAAATAAGTGAAATGCTAGGTATTAATGAAAGCAGTTCCAGATCCAGATTATCAAGAGCAAGACAAATGCTTTTGGAAAAAATAAAATATTTATATCCGGGATTTAAAATATCAAATATTAATTTTTAAATATGAATGAATTTGAAGACATATTAAAAAAGCGAATAAATCAGTATAAAAGCGAAGTTGATCCTGATGAAATCTGGGAGGGTATTCAGCGAAAAAGATATCCTCAAAAAAGAAAACGCAGATTTCTCTTTATTTTATTTGCAGCAGGAATTTTGCTATTTCTGATTACAGCAACATTTGTTATTTCAAAATCATTGACCGGTGATAATAATAAAATATCAAAAAGCGATTCTATAATTGATTCAAATCAAATACATACTCCATCTTATATAGAAAATACTTTAAATTTGAATAAAAAAGATATTGCAGGAGAAATACAAAAAACGAATATGGATATCGTTCAAGTTCCCAAAAAAACATCTTCAATTCCAAAAACCGATTTCGGAAGAAAAATCAATCGACTTTTTACCGGAGAAGGTGAACATTTAAATGAGAAGGGGGAAATTGAGAAAGCAAAAGTTAATAAAGAAGGAGTAAAATTAATTGAACATAAAGAAAGAGAAAAATTTGTTTTTGCGTTATTAAATTCCAATATTTCATTGCATGGGAATAACCCTAAGTTGAATTTAGAATATATTCCTAAAGTTTTTAATAAAAACAATATCAAGTTACTAAAACATGAAATTGAGCTTAGTTTCTCACCTCTTTATGTCCATAAGCAGTTTTTATTGAAAAATAATGATGCAGCTGATTTTATGAAGAATAAAAAAGGTAGTGAAACATATCTTGAGGCTTTTGATATTTCTCTGGACTATAAACTTCCTGTCTATAAAAATATAAATGTATATACAGGGCTGTTATACGGTCAAATAGATACAAGGTTTGATTTTTATTACAAAGAAACAAAGGAAGAACAGAAAGACAGTGTACTTACAAAAATAGTAATCAATAGTATTGTAGACACTTTGAGGATATATGAGAGGTCAAAAATAAAGAATTATTATGATGTAACTGAAAGGATTTACAATTACCACAGATATTTGAGAATTCCTATCGCTGTGGGATATTTCATGAATTATAATAAATTGAATTTTGAAGTGCGGGCAGGAATCGATTTCAATATTTTTACTTTAGATAAAGGAAGAACCATAACACCTGATGGGAAAACGGTTATGTTGTCGGATACGAAAAATAATTTGATGAAAAAAAATGTTTTTGGTGATTTTTCATTGGGTTTGAAGATGAATTACAGGTTGAACAATCAAATGTTGTTGACTATCGGTCCTTCTTATAAAGTCAGTGCAGTTAGTCAAATGCAAAAAACTGCCGGCTTCAGTTTATATTACCACAGTTTTGGATTGAAAACAGGAATGAAATATATTTTTAAATAAAAAAGTATTTTTTTTGCAACGCACTCTTCCTATAACTCCAATTAACAATATACGAATATTTTATTTAAACAAAATTTGAAATTATGAAGAAAAAAGGATTATTATTTGTAGGAATTATTACTTATGTTTTAATTTTTACTTCGACTTTATTTGCTCAAAATGATTGCGATTGTCCCGAGCCCGCTGATAACGATTGGGTATGTGTAACACAAGAGTATTTTGATGAAGATTCCTCTGTTGCAGGTGTAGATACCTTTATTATGCCAAGTGAATGTTTGGCGTTATGTTGGGGTTATACCGAAGAACAAATCATCGGGCAATGCGAAATTTCTGTTGATACCTTCTGGAATGATTGCGATTG
>JALVEG010000660.1 GCA_027031145.1 Saprospiraceae bacterium
CAAAGTAATTCATTTTAGATATAATAATTTGATGGTTATGAATAGATTTAGTCAGGATGGTAGAAAAATATTCATTTGATGTTTTTCCCAAATAAGAAATAAAAATCTTTTCCATCTTTTCTAATGCAAAAACTGAACTGTCTACTGTCTCTCCATGGTATATTTCCCTAATTTTCTCATATTCAATTGAACTAATTGGTTTTCCAAATTTATTTATTATTCCTTTCCTTTTTTTATTTGTTGCAATAAAATAAAACTCATTTTTATTCTTTCTTAATTCACGATAAGTCAAGTCTTCATATTCAGGCTTAATTATTAATTCACCGAACATATTCATCGCCCCACATAATGAATCGTTTATGATTAATATTGTTTTGGATCTATAGTTTCTATCAACATTTTTTATACAAAAATCATTTAATTCGTATAACTTGTCTTTTTCAAAAAAATAAAGAAATTTATCAGATCCTTTTTCAAGAAATGCTAAACGGGGGTTTACTAACTGGACATTATCATAATTAATTGGAAGTATTAAGTTATTTAGAGAATCGACAATTCCCCAAAGTTGATTTTTCTTAACTAAACATCTGAACCTGGGTTCTATTGTTTCATAATATAAATCATCATATTCATCTCTAATAAGTATGGATAAATCCTTATTGTATACCCCCCACTTCCCATTTTTGTTTTGAAAAATTAATCTTCGATCAATTTTTTCAAATATTTTTTTTATTCCTTTTTTTACTAAAACTCCTGTCTTATCTATTAAATCATAGCTGTCATCACCTTTCTTCTCTAATCTATAATATTCCTTTTCTCCGGGACAGCTATAACTTTTCCTTCCTCCCCCCTCAGCGTATATCCCATCTCTTTTTTCCAGATTACAAATAATTTGCGTATATATATTGGATCTAAAACTAACCAATATCAGAATTGAAACTATAAATTTAAGAGTATTGTTCATATTTTTTATTTTAAAGGTATAATAAAGGGACATAGTTTAATTATCACCAACGGGAGTCTGCGCACAAACTCACATTTAAGAATCAAAAATAGTAAATATTTTTTGACATTAACCATGCAGCAGCATATAGTTTTGAAAATTTAATCTCTTGAGGAGGTTATTTATGAACCACAGGGCTAAAACAGGAAAAAAGATTTGTTTAACCTTCTTTTTAGCTACTGCTCTGCGCAGGAAATAAGTGTATATAGCAACCGAAGCTATTTTTATCTGAATCGAGGCACTCGAACAGGAGTTATGCCGTAGCATAATGACTGTTTGAGCAACGAAGAGTCAGATAAAAAGAGCGAGATTATATGTATAGTTATTTTTTGCGCAGCGCACTAGTCCTTTCGAGCAAGGTAGCCAAAAAGTAAATCTCAATCGTAAAATACATAAAAACGCGGATGTAGTTCAACACGCCCTGTCCAGCAAAAGCGGAAGAATACTTGCCTGGTTCCCACAGAGCGGGACAGATTCCGCAAAACGGGATAAACATTACTGACCGCTTATAATACTGTTTGTTTTAGTGAAAGCTATTCGTCCTTACTCTTTTCATTTGATTTCCTTTTAAATAAGTTAAACCAATATTTTACTGAAACCCCAAGCTTTACCGGATTGTATGTTTCAAAATCATTTTCAATCGCACCATAACCAGTATTGTACTTATTAAAAATTGCTCTATCAATTTTTTTTATCTGAAATATTCTATAATAGAAATCCAATTCAACATCTCTATAACGTAACCCGAAAAATGGGTTAAATTCAGTTGAAAAATAATCTACTTTGTTCAAGACCCTCTTTTGATGCGTGACTAATGCCTCCCTGTAAAAACTTTGAAATCTAATAACAGGAATTATACTAAATCCCATTTTTAGTAAATAGTTTTTAGCATTTACCAATTCAAAATTAACACCAATATTACTTCCTGCTAAATGATAACTATAAACATCTAAATAGCGTGGTACCCTGGCATGAGGTTCATCTTCGTTTAATAGAGCATCCCAAAAGAATAATCTTATATATTTGTTTTTTTCATTAGAATAGTTTATGCCTCCTGAAATTGAAAATAATCTATTAGTAAAAATATTAAATCCTACTTCAAAACCAATTTGTGTAGCTAAATTATTTGATTCTTCTTCATTCTTTATTCTGAACCTTTCTATATCTCTTTCAGTCAAACCTACTAACCGATCATCTATTTTTTGCATTGCTGCGTATAAATTCACATAATAAGCATTTGACTGACAATATATAGTTATATTTAAAAATAAAGTAATCGCAAAAAGAATTAATACAACTTTTATTAATTTCATGACAATATTTATTTTATAACAACAAATTTACTAAAATAGGTTTTTATACTTTCCCTTTCTTTCAAAATTCTTGTTGTTACTTGTGCATTACTATAGTGCATAAATAAAACAAATAATAAAAATAAAAAAAACTTTTTCATGTGCAAAGTATTTTGAGTGAATCTGTTTTACTTCTCCTCACCATGAAATTTTGGTAAATAACTACCAGTAGCTTCAATTAACTTTAGAAAACGGTTTTCTTTCCTTCTGAGCATTTCCTATTATTTTTTGGGCAGATTGATTTATTTATGTGACTCCGTTGTTTTTGCGCTTCGGATTTCTTACAGTTCTTTTCCATTAATTTTCACTAACGGCGGTCTGGTGTATGGAGCGTCGGGCATTTTATAACACTTCATTTTCGGTTTATCACTTACTTTATTTATATGCACTAACTTTGATTTAATCACTTGTTGTCTATGATTTATTCACTTTATTGAACTGCGTTTTTATTTATCCTAAAGCTAATTTATCCTCCATATCTAATTCTCGAATGACTTCACACTTGCATTTTGTCGCAATTCGAATCCATTCTTTGAAACTATTTATTTTGTAATATAATTTTCCTTCGCCAATATTATAATAAGCAAGAGGCCACTCTCCATTTTCATTAGGTTGTGATGTTAACCACACCCAAGCTCCACCATTTGAATTTTCGGTCATTAAACACAATAAACTATCTTTTTTATAAATAATGAAACCATCAGTTTCAATTTCTTCGCTTAAATTTTTCCGAAATTTCCCAAACCAATGTATGGTTCCGAATTCCAAATTTATTCCATTAATTGGCTGGTCAATATGATATAGCGATTCAGCTCCGTTTCCAAATTCTTTAAGGAATAGTTTATAGGAATCAGGAAGTTTAATATTCATATCATTTTCCAACTTATTTATTTCTTGATTAGAAATTTTTGGATTGATTTTTTCGTGATATTTTAAGTCCTCTTTTAAAACTCTTATCAACTCTTGCATTTCTATATCTGACTTAGTTAGTTCGGTTGAATTACTTTTGTTTTTGATTGAATTGCAAGACATAAGCAATATTGTAACTAAAATGTATTTTGATAAAATGTTCATTTCGATTCTTAAATGCAGTACATCTCGGTCTCGCGATATGCGGAGTGGCAAATATATTAAATGTCAGCGTTTTAAAAAAGAAGCAATGTTGAATTTTCGAGAATTCCTTAGAAATTCTGTGAAAATTTACCATTATGTCATATCCGCTTGTTGGGCAATCGTTATTTATTTTGTATCAGGTAATTTTAGAATCATTCCTTTTCCCAACTCCAAACCATCAACATGTCCTGCTATTTTGTTGTCAATTGTTTTTAAATGGATATGCATATTTGTTGTATGATGTGTGAAAATTGCATGGTGAGAATCGGAAAAAAAACCTAATATTTCAACTTGTCTATTCTCTATTGTTCCATTAAGTCCGGAACTTATGTGTTTATCATGAGAATGTTCATTATCCCCATCTTTCCAATTGATTACGTGCCAATCTAATGATTTAGGTGTACCTTCTATTAAAAAAGGGAATGGTTCATCAATATGTATTTTATTATCCTTTGCTGCTTGTTCGATGAAACTTTCTAGTTGCTCATAAGTTACAACACTATTAGGGATATTTGTTGATTTCCATTTTTTTACTGATGCATAAACAAGAAGCGTTGCCTTTTTATTAAATGTTTTGTCAAATTTCAGGATATTGTCAAGAACCATCGTATTGAACGGCTTACTGTCGAATATTTGGATTTCTCCTTTAAGATTCTCAAGGGCACCAAGTGCGTAAAAATGTTCAACATTTTCAAAGTTTGTCAAATCAACTTTTGCAGTTACATCTCCTTTGTGCATCATGTTTTTCAATGCACCGTAATATTCCACCTTGAATTTATTTGTCTCCTTATTTGTAGCTTCCCTATTGACTGTTGCACATGATGTAATTGATATTATTGTTAGTAGAATTATTATATTTTTCATAATCATTATTTTAATGTTGCCTGATACCAAGCCGTAAAATTAATAATTTTTTTTTCTAATTCAAGTTCAAAATATGATATAAAAAGCATATAAGTGAGTTTAGTCGTAAACAAAAGTGAGTACAGAGAATAAAAGACAGAAAAGTCAAAAAAATGCGCTTTAAAATCGGAAGCATTGCATAAAAAATATTAATTTTCTCTCCACAAAATATTTTTAGTAACTACCAACTACCAAAAAAGCTATAAATCTCAATCGTAAAATACATAGAAATGCGTATGTAGTTCAATACGGACTACTCGCTGGGTCTTTCAGACCGCTTATAGTCCTGTTTATTAGCCACTGGTATTATCAATATATTTTTCTGTAATTTTTTCTACTGTTTTATGACATTGGTCCAAACTTGTATAAACTTCCATTGCCCACTTTCTAATCATTTCTTTGAATTTTAGCTCATTTTGTGAATGATCAATTATATCAGTTATTGTTAGTAAACCTCTTTCTAGTGGTCTTGGAGGAATTAAGTACTCATCTAAATGCGTTTGTTTGTATTTATTTAAACATCCGCTAAGTATGGTAGATGATTTATATGTCCAGTTTATTTTATAATTTAATATCAGATGCAGTCTTGTAAGATGTAAGTGATTATTCCATATTCCGTGAATTTCAGGATGTTGTAAGGTATGTGCGTCAACACTCATGGACTTATAAATTAAATTCTCTGGATTATAGAAATCTAGTGAAGAATCAAGTTCATTATTAAATATGTCAACACATTCTTTTATTCCATCACTTACTTTAGCTCCACAAAATTGGCATTTCCTCTCTTCGAGAAGTGCAATGCCATTCTTATTTGCAAAATCTAAATAGCTCTACATTTTTATTGTTTTTCAAATAAATAAATTTCACAAAATCGTTTAATTTCTTCTTTGCTTGATTCATATTCCTTCCAAACAGAAGAACACCATTTTTTTATCATTTCATTACGGTTTAATTTGCTTTTAATAACCACTGATATAGTAATTTCACCCCGATTTTCAGGAAGTTTAATTTCAGGAAGATAATCTTTGTAATTTGACAACACTGTGTGTGCTTGTTGAATTTGTTTTCCGGTATAATTTTTTTCGATTAACAAATAAAGTCCGACTAGTGAAAAAACTAAACTAATTTTTTTAGTATCCTTATCTGCGGTTTGGGCAGTAAAAGCATCAACAATTAATTGATGAATGAAATAATCGGAATCAGAATGCGACAATGTGTAAAATGATAATTCCTCAAAAAGTTTGCTGTCTGTTGTCATTTTTTCTTGACTTTATTTGTGGCTAAAGGTTTGTATAAGAAGAGTAGCCGATTGCCGAACTCGAATTTTTCAATTTACTACTAATATTTTTACAGACTACAATATTAATTTTTACTACTAATTCGGCTATTATTTTTTATTTGGCGCTTTTTCTTTGTTTAATGAATATAATTTTACTTTTAGATTATCTTCAAAAATGTTTTTTTTATATTCAAAATTTAGTTTTTCAAGAACTCGAATTGAACCTATGTTTTCGGGAAGGACCATTGCAATTACTTTACTTAATTCTAATGTCTCAAACGCAAGATTTAAACATGCTTTTGCAGATTCGGTAGCTATTCCTTTTCCCCAATATTTTTTCATAAATCTATAACCAAGATCCACTTCATCCATATCTTCTAAGTACTTTAAACCTGTAAAACCAATAAATTTGTTTTCGCTTTTTAACTCAACTGCAAGCCGACCAAATCCATATTTTTCATAATCTCCGAATACATTTTCAACAATCCTTCTTTCAATTTCTTTTTTAGATACTTCCCCCCCATCACCGGTATATCTACTTACTTCTGGATCCGAATCCATAACGTATGAAGGCTCAATGTCTTCCATTTTAAATGGTCGAATTAAAAGTCTTTCTGTTTCAATATAT
>JALVEG010000661.1 GCA_027031145.1 Saprospiraceae bacterium
TCCTCCTTGATAAACGATAGTAGAAGTGGTTTCTCCCGTGTTCCACTCTATTTGCCAGATATCAGGGGAGGTTATTTGGGCTTTCACTTCCGGTTTTTCACAGTCTATTTCCAGAGTGGGACTGTCGGGTGATTGCAATTTTTCCACATTGGCAATATAGATTGAATCGCATCCGTATTGCGAAATGAAATCATACGAATATTCTCCTGTTTGCTTAATCCATTCTCCGTTTAAATAAACGGAATCCTGCGGGCATAAAGTGAAATATTGACGATTGATAATTGAATCCTGAACTTTCAGTTCCAATGTGATAATGCTGTCACAACCTTGCTCACTTGTCAGGGTCATAGTATAAAATCCCGATTTGCTCCACCACTGTCCGCCTACTTCTATGGAATCTCCCGAGCATATAGTTTCGCTTATTTCTTTTTGTTTTTCAGGTATCACTTCAAGATTGAGAGTGATTATACTGTCACATTTATTTACCGTATGCTTGTATATTCCGCTTTCTGTTAATATAACATCATAGAAAGATATGGTATCCCCCATGCATATTTTTTCATTTATTGTTTTTTCAATGGGAGTTTTTACCTTTATTTGAACCGTATCGGAATTTATACATCCGTTTTTTTCTACATTTATTATCAAATCGGCATCCGATAAAGCAATTATTTGTGTGGTATAACAAGTATCACACTCTATTGATGCGCTACTAATCCATTTTATATTGTCATAAATCCCCTGGCTGGTTATTTGAATTGTATCTCCTGAACATACACTTGTTTTTGATACGGAAATAACGGGTTTTTCGATTTGGTAACTTTCTATTTTTATTGTATCCCGGTATATTTTACCACATTTATCTGTTGTCTGAAGATAATATTCTCCGTCTTTTGTGACAATATATTCCCTGTCAGACAGGCTGTCCTGCCATAGATAGGTTTCAAATCCCTCAGGAGCCGTCAAGACTATAGTTCCGGTATCGCATCTTTTTATATCATCTCCCAGATTCAAAGACAATACTTCCAAATCTATCTCCACACTATCCACATTATTCAGATAGTCACATTCCGGAATACCGGAAAGAGGTATCTCAAGCGGTGTGGTAGCATCTTTTTTAGTATTGACCACTATATATATGTATCCCGTAGCCTTGGGGATTGTAACGGTAAGTGTATCGGAAGTGCTTTCTTTTGGTATATTCAGGAATAATTCCTTATAAAGTATCTCACTCGCTATATTATCAAAAGGATTGCTATCATATATCCTTAATCCAAAGGTATCATTGGCTACCAAACCATCACTTTGATTGTGTATCACATACCTCAAAGTCACACTATCAGGCGAACATGTCCAATCCAATAGCTCGGGCTGCAAGTCAAGGCTTGGCCACTGCACACAGCCCTGTTGTGTACGATATGTCGCCTGTGCCATAAAACTATTATAGACCTGTGGGCAGGTGGCTTGTGAGCAACTGTCGGTACCTGATATAAAAGTGGCCGTATTTTGTGGGTGGCGAGGTATGGTCAGGTCGTCATTGATATTTGTAACGTTGTAGGCGGTTTGATTCCAGACAGAGCGGGCAGGTGCCCAAGGTGCATCGGCAGATTCAAAGGCGAAAATTCTATTCATAGCACTATAGTCTTTATCCAAATTGCCATTAACCAATATTTCCGCTTCTCCATCATTATCTATATCTACTACTATTGGATATTCCATAGCCGTTCCACTATAAACCAATGTAGCTGATATGGTTTTACCGGTAGGTCCATCTATAATTCTTAGGCTATCCTGATCCCTGTAAACCAATTCCTGTCTTCCATCCTGATTAAAATCAAACATAGTGATTCCCGTCAATCCGGAAAAATCTGTTGTTGGTATGGAAAATACTTGTTGCAAATTTTTAGTGCTATTATATTCAAACAATTTTAATCTTTCACTACCGAAAGCATGCATAGATGACACAACACCTATTTCCGGCATACAATCTCCATCTACATCTCCTATGAATGGTAGTCCCATAGCTCTTTCTCCTTTGGCTTTAGCCAATAATTGTCCGGTTCGGGGATTCCATACCCATATTCCGGGATTCAAATAGTTTGTAGTTCCTCTTGTAACAACTACATCCAACTGACCATCACCATCTATATCTGCGACTCCGGTAAAGCCATCTTTTACTATGGTATCCGCCATCACAGGTATCATAGAATTACCTATAGAATCATTTGTATTATTTATGTTTATTTTATATACAGTATTACCGGCAGCAAGCTCCAATCCCGGATTATCAGGTAATAAATCAGCAGCTACCGTAGCGTGATTATAATAATATATTCCGCTTTTTACATAAGGAAATCCTCCTCTACCTTCTGTGCCGTGACATAATACCTTTCCTGTCAATGCATTCAATATTACAGCACCAAAATATACCTCCGGTATTCCATCTCCATTGAAATCAGCCAAATTTGATATATACATTCTGCTTCTGACCCCTCCGAAATAATCAGTTAAATCTTTGGATTCCCATAGCAAATTTCCTTTGTTGTCGTAACATAGAATCAAGGTTTTACCAAGTAGTTGATTAACCGGAACAAATATTTCTGCATTTCCATCGTGATTAACATCTCCTAAGGCAATAAATGTTGTTTCTCCAACTACTTCTTTTAGTTTTATCTCCCTGTGAAGGTTTCCATTTTTACCTCCGAATATAAAAATACTATTAGAATCTAAAGAATGACACAATACTTCAATATTTCCATCATTATCTATATCTCCAGCTACAATATTTTCAATATCCGATAATGATTGTCTTTTTATTAAAAGTTTTGTTTTCCACTTCATTTTCATTTTAAGTTCAGGAAAACTATCGGGTATATATTCGCAATTTATAGGGCAATATGCCTGATATACGCTATCGCTACAGGGACAGTCAGGATCAAACAGGTCAATAAGTCCGTCACCGTCATCGTCGATGCCATTGTTACAGATTTCATCACAGGCTATCTCCACACTATCCACATTGTTCAGATAGTCACATTCCAGAATACTGGAAAGAGGTATCTCAAGCGGTGTGGTAGCATCTTTTTTAGTATTGACCACTATATATATGTATCCCGTAGCCTTGGGGATTGTAACGGTAAGTGTATCGGAAGTGCTTCCTTTTGGAATATTCAGGAATAATTCCATATAAAGAATCTCATTGGCTATATTATCAAAAGGATTAGAATCATATATCCTTAATCCAAAGGTATCATTGGCTTCCAAACCATCACTTTGATTGTGTATCACAAAGCTCAATGTCACACTATCAGGCGAACATGTCCAATCCAATAACTCGGGCTGCAAGTCGAGACTTGGCCACTGCACACAGCCCTGTTGTGTACGATATGTCGCCTGAGCCATAAAACTATTATAGACCTGTGGGCAGGTGGCTTGCGAGCAACTGTCGGTACCTGATATAAAAGTAGCCGTATTTTGCGAATATCGAGGTATGGTCAGGTCATCATTTACATTGGTAACATTGTAGGCGGCCTGATTCCATACGGAGCGGGCAGGTGCCCATGGAGCACCGGCAGACTCAAAGGCAAAAATCTGCAAGTTATATTTATTATCGGTATATCCATTTACCAGTATTTCGGCTTGACCATCATTATCTATATCAGCAATAATTGGTGATTCATTAGCCGTTCTACTTTTTAAAGGATAAGATGATAATATTTTTCCTGTATTACCTTCAATAATAACTAAATCTGATTGATCTCTATATACTAATTCATTTTTACCATCCTGATTAAAATCAAACAGTGTTATTCCTGTTACTCCGGATTTATCTGATGTTACCAAAGAATATAACAATTTTAAATTTCTTGTTCCATTATATTTATATACATTTAGTTTATATCCAAAAGTAACACCTATTTCAGGATTGCAATCATCGTCAACATTGCTAATAAAAGCAACACCACCTCCTTTTCCTGCAGCTCTATGAGCAATTAGTTTTTTATTTCTTGGATTCCAAATCCATACGCCACCTCCATCCGAATAAGTGGATGATCTTATTACAACCACATCTAATTTTCCGTCTCCATCGATATCGGCAACAGATGTAAAGCCATCTTTAACCGGACTATATGCTTTTATTGGAATTAAAGAATTACCACTAATACCATTTTTATTATTTAATGTAACTTTATATACAGTATTCCCGGCTGCTAATTCTAAGCCGGGAGAATTAGGTAATAAATCAGCAGCAGCACTGTTTACGTCGGTATATAAGTCATTGGTTACAGTATTATATATATTTCCTCCAACTCCACCTTTTCCAACCGCCAAAATTTTACCATTTTGTGCATTACATATAACACTTCCGTAATAGATCTCCGGAATTCCATCTCCATTGAAATCAGTTATATTGATGAACTTATTTTGGTTTAAGGGTAAATTTCCGGTCTCCCAAATTATACTATCATTGATATTACTACAAGTAATACTATTTTTTCTCTCATTAAATACAAATAATTCTGCATTTCCATCATGAGTAACATCTGCCATAGCAATGTTCTTTTGTGAGGGCCAATAATGACTGTTATTATTAATATTCTTTTCAAGTTCTCCGGTCTTCCCATTAAATACAAGAATACCGTTAGTGCATCTATTACTATTTCTTGATCCGTAAACATAAGGTGATAATACTTCAATCTCTTTATCATTATCAACATCGCCAACTACAATATTTGGTGATAGCCAGGAATAATCAGTTATAAACTCTGTTTCCCATTTTAATTTCATTTTAAATTCAGGGAAGCTGTCAGGTATATATTCACAGCTTATAGGGCAATATGCCTGATAAGCACTATCGCTACAGGGACAGTCAGGATCAAACAGGTCAATAAGTCCGTCACCGTCATCGTCGATGCCGTTGGAGCAGATTTCCGACTGAGCTTGCAGACCTATAGGAAGAAAAATAAATAAAATATATAGAAAGTATTTTTGCATAATACGTAAATATAATAAATAATGTCTAATGCTTGTAATAAAGATGTTTGTTTTTAATAAAACGTTGCTTAGAATATAATATATTTTAAAAGTATCTACTCAGGTAGAATCATTTTGACCGAAAGAAAATGAATCTTTTCATTTCAAAAGCACCCTGCCCGAGTAGTTACCATTTCAAAAGCTTCTTAACTGTGCAGTCATAAAAAAAATAATTTTTTTTGACATTTTTGCAGCACATTTAAAATCTGTTGCATCATTATATTGAGTTTTGGAAAAATCTCATGAACAAAAACAGTAATTGCTTATCGATTTGTAGTTTCTTCGGTAAGTTGTCATAAGATAAAGAGTCTATGTCGTTTTAAAGAGGTGGGTTAACGGTTTCCTGCCTCTTTTTTTGTTATTATTCAGCTAAAAATGGAATGTATTCTTATTAGATATCAAAAATCTTCTTCAAAATCTTCATCATTTTGCTGCTCTTCAGATTCTATTTTATTATAAACATTACAATCCAATTCAATTCCCGGACCACCCTCAGGAATAATAAATTTCTTTTTATAATCATAATCTATACCTTTGGAATTTTCCAGGTTTTGAATAAAATTGACAAATGTTGGTCGTGCCATATAGCCACCCTGTCCATAAGTTATGCTTCTAAATTTTATCCATTGTTCATCTCCTCCAACCCAGGTTCCGACTACTAACCCGGGTGTTATACCCATAAACCACCCGTCTCTGTAATCGTTTGTCGTACCTGTTTTTCCTCCAACTTCGGTTTTAAGTTGAGGTTGTATTATCTGTGCAGCATATTTTAACATTGTGACCATTACATAATTATAATTTTCAGGGAATGCTTTATGTCTTTCAGGGATAGTACTATAAATAAGTCTCCCGTCTTTATCTTCTATTCTGGTTACAAAAGTAGGTTTATTGTAAATTCCTTTGTTTGCAAAAACCGAATAAGCACCGGTCATCTGCATCACTGAAAGATCGGCAGAACCCAGACATATTGAAGGTTGGCGGGGAATATCATCTTTGTTGATTCCCAATTTATCAACAAAATTTCTAACAATGTCCACATTACCTAATTCTTTCATTAAATATACAGAAACACTGTTTTTTGATTTTTTTAATCCATCGTAGAGAGTTAGGTATTCATTACTAAATTCCTCGGCATTACCTGGTTTCCATGTTTTGGACAAACCGAAATCGCCTTCTCCGGGGGTAATTGAATATTGAATATCCTGAACTTTCATGCAGGGAGAAATTCC
>JALVEG010000662.1 GCA_027031145.1 Saprospiraceae bacterium
TGATGAGTTTTATTCACTTGTCAGGGCAGTAGAATTGAAGGAACAATTTGGTGGTACGGTTACCGTATTGAATGTGGGGCCTGCTTCAAATGATATAATCATCAGAAAAGCATTGGCGATCGGAGCGGACAAAGCTGTCAGGATTAATGCCGAGCCTACAAGTGCTTTATTTGTAGCTAAACAGATAGCAGAATACACAAAAGACAAAAGTTTTGATATTATATTTTTTGGTAAGGAGACTATCGATTACAATGGTGGCGAAGTGATGGGAATGGTTGCAGAAATGCTTGATCTTCCATTCGTTCATCTTGCCAGTCATCTTGATGTTGAGGGTTCTACCGGTAAATTGGACAGGGATATTGAAGGTGGTGTGGAAAAAGTGGAAGTGGAGATGCCTTTTGTTGTTTCTGCATCCAAAGGAATGGCAGAGCAAAGAATTCCGAATATGAGGGGGATAATGATGGCAAAGAGAAAGCCATTGGAGGTAGTGGAGCCTGTTGAAGCAAATGATCTTGTGGAAATAGTAAAATATGAATTGCCTAAAGAAAAATCAGGGGTTAAATTGATCGATCCTGAAAATGTAGAGGAATTGGTAAGATTATTACATGAGGAAGCAAAGGTGATCTAACATCTATTTAAGAGATGTATTATTTTTAATGAAAAAATCCAAAAAAATGAAGATATTAGTTTTTATAGATAACAGAAAAAATATATTAAAGAAAGCTGATCTTGAAATAGCTTATTACGGACATCTTATCGCTGAAAAACATGGAGGAGATGTTGCGGCAATGGTTGTAGGTTCGGGAGATGGTGCTGGTGATCTTGGTAAATACGGTGCTAATGAAGTTATAAATGTACCTTATGACGGAAGTTATGATGTGAGCGTTTTTTCAAATATTATAGCTCAGGTAGCTGAACAAACAGGTGCAGAGTTGATAGTACTTCCTCATAATTCATCGGGAAAACCATTGATCGGTTGGCTTGCAGCTAAGATGAATTTGAGTTCTGTCACAGGAGTGATTAATATTCCTGAGTATGATGATGGCAAACTTGAATTTAAGAAAGGAGTATTTTCAAGTAAAGCTTATGCTTATGTCAAGACTCTAACGGATAAAGCAATTGTTTCCCTTATGCCCAATTCATTTTCACCGGAGGAAGTTGGAAGTCAGGTTGATGTAAAAACAGTTGAGATAGATGGCGGAGCGCCAAAAGTCAAGGTAGTTGGAGTTGAGAAAGTGGAAGGCAAAGTTCCTCTTCCTGAAGCGGATATTATTGTTTCCGGCGGTAGGGGAATGAAAGGACCTGAAAACTGGGGTGTACTGGAAGATCTTGCTGAAGTATTGGGTGCTGCTACTGCTTGTTCCAGACCAGTATCCGATGTCGATTGGCGACCTCATACCGAGCATGTGGGTCAAACAGGAATCGTGGTTAGACCTAATCTGTACATTGCACTAGGAATATCAGGTGCTATCCAGCATCTTGCAGGTGTCAACAATTCTAAAACAATAGTAGTGATCAATAAAGATCCCGAAGCACCATTCTTTAAAGCGGCAGATTATGGAATAGTTGCAGATCTGTTTGAAGTGGTTCCGAAATTGACCGAGGCATTGAAAGAGTATAAAGCAGGAAAAGGGTAGGGAGTCAGATTGCATGTTGCATGTTGCAGGTTGCAGGTTGCAGGTTTTTTTGCTAATAAACAGGGTATTTATTGCAAAGGGAGGAGGCATTGGAATGTCAGATTTATATGAAACACTATGTCTTTTAAAAAAAACTTTACCGGTCAATTCCGATAAAAGTCTGAATAATTTTTTTTATTTCAAAAGTACTCTACCTGAGTAGTAATCTTTTTTATAAGTTTGATGATGTAGTTTTGTCTATATCTTTCAATTTCATAATTTGGTATTATCTCATTTTCTTTTGTTCAATTTTTTAATGCTTTGTTCAAAGTCTTTGTCTGCTTTGCTTAAAATTTCTTGTTGGTTTTTCTTAAATTTATCGTATTCCAACTCAGCATTTTGTTTGGCAAGTTCGTGAGAGATATAACCGGCGTTTTGCAAAATATTACGATCATTAAGATTTAAAAAAGCATCCAATTTATTTATCCAGTCTTTCATGTACATAGGTATTCGCCGCATTGCTTGACCTTCGGCAAAGATAAGATATTGTTCCACAAGGTTGTTTAAAGCCTTTAATTCTTCTTCATTTAAATAATTTTTGGCAATAGTAACATCACTTTTTCTGATTATATCGCCTCTCCAATTGGTAAGTCCCATATTAGGTTTTGTGCTGTCGGCTCGTTCATTGATAATTTCAGCAGCGGTTTTTTTGGTAATTGCCCAATGCAATTTGTTTTGCACGGTTTGAAAAAATAGTATGCTCGTTTCGTTTGTCGGATCATAATCAACGCTAGTAGCATAAATATCGGTAATTTTCCGGTAGAATCGTTTTTCGGAAGTGCGTATATCTTGAATACGCTTCAACAGCTCCTCAAAATAATCAAACGGTAAATCCGGATTTTTCAGGCGTTCGTCATCTATTACAAAACCTTTCACAATGTATTCTCGTATGCGTTGCGTTGCCCATTGGCGGAATTTGGTAGCAATATGCGATTTTATACGGTATCCAACTGAAATAATGGCATCGAGATTATAAAATTTTTGTTTTCGTTTAACCTCTCTTATTCCTTCGATTTGAACTTGTAAGAATTCCTTACAAGTTGCCTTTTCGGTTAATTCACCTTCGGCGTAAATATTTTTCAGGTGCATTGTAATATTTTGCGGTTTTACCTGAAAAAGTTCCGCCATTTTTTTCTGTGTAAGCCATACGGTTTCATTCTGAAAACGCACATCGATTTTTGTTTCGCCACTTTCGGTTTGATAAATCAAAAATTGCGAATTATTTACGGGTAAATTATTCTTGTTTTTACTCATGTTCTATCCCAAAATTTTTTATTATATCATCAAAATATTTTAATTGACTTTTATAACAACCCATTTTTCCTTTTTTGTATAAATAGAGTGTCTGAACGAAAACACATCAAATTAAAATTGATTCTTTTTGTTATCTTTTGACTTTTTTACAAGTGATTGATACAAAGGCATCAAATCATTGCAAAAAAATCAAAATCTAAATAATCCCAAATTATATTTATATAGTCGGGACAAAAATTGTCTGTTTTCGTCAAGACACTAAATAGGAAAGTATATTTGCCTTATGGTTTATTTAGAATCAGCTTGACTGAAAAATACGAAAAAATAAAATACCCCTTACCTATCTTATCAACATACATTTACCTGTCTGCATATGTACATCTGATCTATCGGAAACTGAGATCGTTTCAAATTTATAAACATACATACCTTTACTCAGAGCAGAACCTTTATCTGATGTTCCATCCCATTGATAACTATAATATCCGCTATTTCTTTTTTGATTGATCAAGCTTGCAACCTTTTTACCCATCAGATCATAAACCGATAATCTAATATAAGAATCATCAGGAATATAAAACCTGAATGTGGTATATGTATCGAATGGATTTGGATAATTTTGTTCAATAACCGGAACATTAAATGAAATATCATCAGTTCCAACTGTCGAGATTATCTGCCCGTCATCAAAAAATAATGATCCTTTTTTAGCTCCTTTTTCGGTTTGAACCACAACCACACTTGTGAATCTTGTATGTCCCGAGCTATTGATAGCTGAAAATGGAATATATCTCAACTGCCAGCCGGCCCAATCGATCGTATCAACAACTACACGCGAAAATCCTGTAGGCGGATAAAACCAATATTCGAGGATATTGTAACTAAGATCTCCGTAAACCCAGAAACCAACCTTTGAATTTTGATCAGAACCAACTGATGGTTTTGTCGCATTATGTTCCCTGCACAATCCATCCTTATCATTTTCAAACACATAATCAAGCCTTCCCGAATATGAACCGTTTATCACATTTTGTGTGGAAAGGGAAAAATTAGTAAGTTCATCAACAGTACCTGTCGTACTTCCACTTCCATTTGGATCCCACCAGCCACTCAATGTTTCAAAATCCAGAAATACATCTCCCAATTCGTATGGTTTTTCCATTGTTTTAAAACTGATCTCAAAATTGTCATTCAGTTTCGTACCATAAGCATCCGTCAGGTTTTCCAAAACCATAAGTTTATAATAAGAATCCAAAGCAAGTTCATTTTCAGCTTCGAAAAAATAAAATCCCTTACCATCTTCATCATAAATAATCTCTTTATGAACAGAAACCGTATCATTATTTGAATCAACAACTATAATATTATCTTTAATGGTAGATGCATCCAATGGAGTATCAAAATACAAACGGAATTGTAACAGAGTACTGACTTCTTCCATTCCATCTTTAGGATACATATCAACCAGTGCAAGATTGGATCGTTTTTTTGTATAGAAATCAAAACTATAAGGTTCGGCAATCGGCACATGCCACTTGTGTTGAGCTTTTGTCGAAAATGTTAAAGTATAATGTGTAGCTCCTTCAAAAATAGTTTCCGGACTGATCGTTAATATTTTGGAATCCTCATCCCAGTCAAAGACTAAATTTGTTGCAGGAGTTATCGAAATCGCACTTTCCACTGAATCTTCATCCATCGGATAATCAAAATACACCCGGAATTCCTGATTTATCACCAGGCTGTCATCTACTGTGCTAACCGGTGAATATGATAAGATCTGAGGAGCTTTTGTCGTGTCTATCTGAAGATATTTATTTGTAAATGCAGTATTATTCGGTATAACTGTAATATTTATAGTGTCTGGATAAAAATTCTCTGCCTGGAATGTCAAAACATAATCCCCGGGAGGTATGCTGTCAAAAAAGTAATATCCATTGTGCAAAGAATCCGTAACATAAACATAGTTTCCCGGATTCATTGTAACTGTCACACCTTCAATTGGAGCGTCTTTGTCCAAAGTTTTTGTATCAAAATAATATGAAGGAGTCGTATATGGATCCCTTATTATTCCTGCTACTACTCCATAATTTGAAGTGTCTGTTTGGAAATAATCAAAATATGATCTTGCAAATACCCAGGATTCATGCTTTCTGTAATCCAGATTTAATAATCTCCAAGACTCCGGCGGGTAATCATGAAATGATCCTTCAGAAAGAACTCCGGGCATTGTCAAATGCCTTAAAACACCTAATCCCTGTGTTCCCCAACTTGGATAATAACTCCAGTCACCTCTGTTCCTTTCTCCTCCACGTGTCCATCCATTGCCATTATTCCACAATTTCCACCACATGATATGTCCCATTTTTTTTGCATCTGGAAAAATTGGACTATTATCGTAACCTCTGAACAACATCAAAGGATTGTTGGCCGTGCCATTAAATCCATTGCTATGAATAGCTTGAAAGAAATCAACATTATTTTCATTTGCTATTTGTCCTATTTGAGATAATGGCAGGTCATCAGATGTATAATTTGTAACTCTTGTCATCACTATTGTAGCACCGCAACTTTCCATTATATCCCTTAGATACAATCCTTTGGTCAGATTGCCTTCGGATTCCCAAAATCCGGTCTCTTCAATATATCTGTCATCACCGTCATGTCCGCCATGACCGGGATTAATACATATTTTGATTCCTGTAAAATCCTGTGAGTAAAGATTAAAAACAGATAAAACCGCTATAAGAACTATATATATTCGTTTCATGATCTTTTTATTTATAGTTTAATGTCATTAAATAAATTTCTCCTTCAAGTGTATGATACACTACCTTTGTACCATCACCGGAGCAATCAGGATACATTTCAATTTTATCCTGAGTATTTGTCAACTGAACTGTGGTTTGTCCATCTGCTCTGACTGCAAAAATATCGGAGTCTGTAAATACATCACCATTATCATGATCTTTCATTCCTACAATCCAATTGTCATTTAACCATTTTGATGCATTCAAATATCCAAGATCAGCCAGAATATTACCTTTCAGGTCTGAAATATATGTTCCATGTCCGGCAAAAGTGAACAGCAGCTTTGTTTTATCCGGTGACAATTGAGGCCAGATATAATTCCCTTCTCCTTTTGGTGTCAGTATCGTTTTCTCTCCGTTTTTATAAACAACTATTTTTTGGTTATCTATATACGTTATGATATCCTTGGTTTGAGAATTGTCTCTTTCTGTAAGTTTTTCCTTTTTGACTTCATCTCCTACGGTATAGATCAATTTATTATTAATTACTTTTGGAGGCAATAGGTTTCTC